>CAMNGN010000048.1 GCA_946538475.1 uncultured Blautia sp. | reverse complement strand
AAAAAAGGAAAGTCCAACGGACTTTCCTTTTTTAAAGCAGCCAGTACGGGAATCGAACCCGTGTTTCCGCCGTGAGAGGGCGGCGTCTTAACCCCTTGACCAACTGGCCTCGTCAAACGACTTGTTAAGTATATAATACCGAACCGAAAAATGCAAGCATTTTTTTGAAAAATTTGAAAAATTTTTCAGACCCTTGCAAAACCGGCCTGTTTTGCGCTATGATAACGCAATGACATTAACATAAAAAGGAAGGTAATTATAGTAATGCCCAGAAAAAGCGATACTTATGATGCCGCCAGCATCTCGGTCCTGGAAGGACTGGAGGCAGTTCGTAAAAGACCGGGTATGTATATAGGAAGTACTTCCCGCAAGGGACTGAATCATCTGATCTATGAGATAGTGGATAATGCAGTGGATGAGCACCTTGCGGGCTATTGCACACATATTCGCGTCACCCTGGAAAAAGACGGGTCCTGCACGGTGGAAGATGACGGGCGCGGAATCCCTGTCGACATGCACGAAAAAGGTGTGCCGGCAGAGCGTCTGGTGTTTACCACGCTGCATGCGGGCGGTAAGTTTGACAATTCTGTATATAAGACCAGCGGCGGCCTTCACGGCGTCGGGTCATCGGTGGTCAATGCCCTTTCGTCCTATCTGGATATCCGCATCAGCAGAGACGGAAGCATTCACCACGACCGCTACGAAAAGGGAGAGCCTGTGCTCCCGCTCGAAAACGGACTTCTGCCAAAGATCGGAAGGACAAAGCAGACGGGGACAACAGTCAATTTTCTCCCGGATGCGGAGATATTCGAAAAAACAAGATTTTCGGCGACGGAGGTAAAAAGCCGTCTGCACGAAACAGCCTACCTGAACCCGAACCTTACCATACTGTTCGAGGATCTGCGGGGAGACGAACCGCAGGTAGAGGAATACTGCGAACCCGAAGGCATCGTCGGCTATATCCGTGACCTGAACCGCAATGCGCAGGTGCTTCACGAGCCCGTCCTCCTCAAAGGAGAATCGGAAGGAATTCAGGTAGAAGCGGCTTTTCAGTTTGTCAATGAATTTCGCGAAAATGTGCTCGGCTTCTGCAACAATATTTTCAATGCCGAAGGCGGCACACACCTTACCGGCTTTAAGACGATCTTCACTTCGGTGATGAACAACTATGCCCGCGAACTCGGCGTGCTGAAGGAAAAAGATCCCAACTTTACCGGAGCCGATATCCGGACCGGCATGACAGCCGTGGTATCGATCAAGCACCCTGCGCCGCGTTTTGAAGGGCAGACGAAGACAAAGCTGGATAATCCGGATGCCTCCAGAGTATGCAGCAAGGTGATCGGCGAACAGCTGGTGTTATTCTTCGACCGTAATCTGGAAACGCTGAAGACAGTGCTCTCCTGCGCGGAGAAAGCCGCAAAGATCAGAAAGACGGAAGAAAAAGCGAAGACCAATCTGCTGACAAAGCAGAAATATTCCTTCGATTCCAACGGAAAACTGGCCAACTGTGAGAAGAAAGACCCTGCTCTCTGCGAGATCTTTATCGTAGAGGGAGATTCGGCCGGCGGTTCGGCAAAAACCGCAAGGGACAGAAACTATCAGGCGATCCTCCCGATCCGCGGAAAGATATTAAATGTGGAAAAAGCCACGATCGATAAAGTGCTGGCCAACGCCGAGATCAAAACGATGATCAATGCTTTCGGCTGCGGCTTCTCGGAAGGCTACGGCAACGATTTTGATATCACCAAACTGAGATATGACAAGATCGTGATCATGGCCGATGCCGACGTGGACGGCGCGCATATCTCGACACTCCTTCTCACCTTGTTCTATCGTTTTATGCCCGAGCTGATTTACGAAGGCCATGTCTATATCGCCATGCCGCCGCTCTACAAGGTGATGCCCAAAAAAGGGGCCGAAGAATATCTCTACGATGATAAGGCGCTGGAAAAATATCGGGCGAAGCACAAACCGGGCAGCTTTACGCTTCAGCGATACAAAGGTCTCGGCGAGATGGATGCCGACCAGCTTTGGGAAACCACGCTCAATCCCGAGACACGCAGGATGAAAAAGGTGGAAATTGAGGACGCAAGGCTTGCGTCAAGCGTGACCGAGATACTGATGGGAAGCGAGGTTCCGCCGCGAAAGGCATTTATCTATGAGCATGCCCGCGACGCGGAGCTGGATATCTGACCTGCTGATCTGCGGCTGTGATGTAAAAAACCTCACAGTTTTACATATATGAAAGGAACTCTATGGAAACAAAGGAAGAAAATGTCATACGGACCGACTATTCGGAAGTGATGCAGAAATCCTACATCGATTACGCAATGAGCGTTATCGTATCGAGGGCTCTTCCGGACGTGAGGGACGGGCTTAAGCCGGTGCAGAGACGTACACTGTATGATATGTACGAGCTGGGCATACGCTATGACCATCCTTACAGAAAATGTGCCAGGATAGTCGGAGACACGATGGGTAAATACCATCCTCACGGCGACAGCTCGATCTACGAAGCGCTGGTGGTGATGGCACAGGACTTTAAAAAAGGCCGTACACTGGTTGACGGACACGGAAACTTCGGTTCGATCGAAGGCGACGGGGCCGCCGCCATGCGTTATACCGAGGCAAGGCTCGAAAAACTGACGCAGGAAGTGTTTCTTGCAGACCTGGACAAAAACGTGGTCGACTTCATGCCGAACTTTGATGAGACGGAAAAGGAGCCGACGGTCCTTCCGGTGCGTATTCCCAATCTGCTGGTAAACGGAGCGGACGGAATCGCTGTCGGTATGGCGACCAGCATCCCCACCCACAATCTGGGCGAGGTGATCGATGCGGTCAAAGCATACATGAAGAACAATGATATCACGGTCAAAGGACTTCTTCGATATCTGAAGGGACCGGATTTTCCGACAGGCGGGATCGTGGTAAACAAAGACGACCTTCTTTCGATCTACGAGACCGGAACCGGAAAGCTGCGGCTTCGCGGCAAGGTCGAGGTCGAAAAACAGAAGGGCGGCAAACAGCTGCTGGTCGTGACCGAGATACCGTACACGATGCTCGGGGCCAATATCGGAAAATTCCTGAACGATGTGGCTGCGCTTGTCGAGACGCGGAAGACCACCGACATTGTCGACATTTCCAACCAGTCTTCAAAAGAAGGCATCCGGATCGTGCTGGAGCTTCGTAAAGATACGGATGTCGAAAACCTGAAGAACATGCTCTATAAGAAAACGCGCCTTGAGGACACTTTCGGCGTGAATATGCTGGCCGTGGCCGACGGGAAACCCGAGACGCTCAGCCTGAAGCAGATCATTGAGCATCATGTCGATTTTCTGTTTGATATAACGACTCGGAAGTATACGACCCTTCTTGAGAAGGAAAAAGAGAAGAAGGAAATACAGGAAGGCCTCATCAAGGCATGCGATGTGATCGATCTGATCATCGAGATCCTTCGCGGCAGCAAGAGCAGAGAGCAGGTCAAAAAGTGCCTGGTCGACGGTATCACCGAAGGCATCCGCTTCAAGACCAAAGCTTCGGAGAAGGCCGCCTCAAAGCTGCGCTTTTCCGAAAAGCAGGCGAACGCTATCCTCGAGATGAGACTCTACCGTCTGATCGGGCTGGAGATCGAAGCTCTGCAGGCAGAGTACGAAGAGACACTGAAAAGGCTGGCGGAATACGAGGATATCCTCAACAACTACGATTCCATGTCGGCCGTGATCATAAAAGACCTGGACAAGATCAAAAGAGAATACGGAACTCCCCGAAAGACATTGATAGAGAATGCCGAAGAGGTCGTATATGAAGAGAAAAAGCAGGAAGAGACGGAAGTATGTTTCCTCATGGACAGGTTCGGCTACATGAAACTGATCGATACGGCCGCCTATGAGAGAAACAAGGAGGCGGCGGATTCCGGTTACCGCTATATCTTCCGCTGCATGAATACGGACCGGATATGCATCTTCACCGACGACGGAAAAATGCACACAGTCAGGGCGGAAGACCTTAAGCTTGTCCGTTTCCGTGACAAAGGTATCCCTGCGGACAACGTGAGCAATTACGACAGTGCCAAAGAGCAGATCATCTATGTCGCACCGCTTTCCGAAGTGAAAGACCGCATGCTGCTTTTTGCCTCGGGAACCGGACTGGTCAAGCTTACAGCGGGAGAAGAGCTGGTTTCCACCAAGAGGACGATCGCATCGACCAAACTGCCCGACGATGACCATCTGGTGTTTGTCGGCGCGGCTGACGGCATGGAGCAGGTCGTGCTTGAAACAAGCAGCGGCGCATTCCTCAGATTCCCGACAAGCGAACTGGCGGTGATGAAAAAGAATGCAGCCGGCACGAAGGGCATAAAGCTGAAGGAAGAGGAAACTCTGGAGCATGTTTACCTGCTGGAGACCCGCACTGAGTGCACGATCGAATACGCCGGAAAACCGCTTACCCTTAATAAGATCAAGCCGGGCAAGCGCGGAGGAGCAGGTGTAAGACCCAGACGATGAAGGCCCGGAACTTCGGACCTGCGTGAATTTTCCTATTGCATTCCCGTGCGGTAAGTGATAGAATATACAGGAATCATATGAAACGAGGCAGAAGAGTGGACAGCAGTCCACTCTTCTTTGTTGCATGGAAATCGTTCCGCAATACGGACGAAAGATAAGCGGCATGCAGCACAGCGGATTGCCGGTTATCTCCGAATAACAAAGAGAAAGGCAGGTGGGAAAATGAGCAGACGAGAAACATATGAGAAACAGGCGGAGGAGCTTCTTGCTCCTGTCGTGGAATCCAAAGGTTTTGAGCTGGTGGATGTGGAGTATGTGAAGGAAGGCGGTACATGGTACCTGCGCGGCTATATCGATAAGCCGGGAGGGATCACCGTGAACGACTGCGAGGCGGTCAGCCGCGAGTTCAGCGAAAAGCTGGACGAAAAAGACTTTATCGAAGACAGCTACATCATGGAGATCAGCTCACCCGGTCTGGACAGACCGCTGAAGAAAGAAAAAGATTATCAGCGCAGTCTGGGCAGACTGATCGAAGTCAGGACCTACCGGCCGATCGATAAACGAAAAGAATTCTGCGGGGTTTTAAAGGCATACGATGAGGATACCGTCACGATCGAAGAGGACGGCCGAGACATCACTTTTCAGAAAAAAGATACAGCCCTGGTGAGGCTTGCAATTGACTTTTAGGAGGAAACGGAAAAAATGAACAAAGAGTTGATAGAAGCGCTGGATATTCTTGAAAAAGAAAAGAATATAAGCAAAGATACATTGCTTGAGGCTATCGAACAGTCTCTGATCCAGGCCTGCAAAAACCATTTCGGCAAAGCGGACAACGTGCACGTGACGATCAACCCTGAAACAGGAGACTTCGGTGTATACGCTGACCGTACGGTGGTTGAGGCAGTGGATGATCCGGCGCTGGAGATTTCGCTCTTGGATGCGCAAAAGATCAACACCAATGCCGAGATAGGCGATGTGGTAAAAGTAGAGATCCAGTCCAAAGAGTTTGGCAGGATCGCTACACAGAACGCAAAAAATGTCATTCTTCAGAAGATCCGTGAGGAGGAGCGAAAAGTCCTCTACGATCAGTACTACGGAATCGAAAAAGAGATGGTGACCGGCGTTGTTCAGAGAATAAACGGCCGCAATATCAGCATCAACCTGGGCAAGGTCGATGCAACACTGAGTGAAAACGAGCAGGTGAAGGGCGAAGTCTTCAAGCCGACCGAAAGGATCAAAGTATATATCCTGGATGTCAAGGACACCCCGAAGGGACCGAGGATCTCCGTATCGAGGACACATCCCTGGCTGGTCAAGAGACTGTTCGAGTCCGAAGTCGCCGAGGTGCGTGACGGTACGGTCGAGATCAAGGCGATCGCCCGTGAAGCCGGTTCCCGTACCAAGATAGCGGTCTACAGCAAGGATCCCGATGTCGATCCGGTCGGCGCATGCGTAGGTCTCAACGGAATCCGCGTCAATGCGATCGTAAATGAGCTTCGCGGAGAAAAGATCGATATCATCAACTGGGATGAGAACCAGGCCATACTGATCGAGAACGCGCTGAGCCCGGCAAAAGTCATCGCGGTTCTGGCAGATCCCGATGAAAAGACAGCCCTGGTGGTCGTTCCCGACAATCAGCTTTCGCTTGCGATAGGCAAGGAAGGTCAGAATGCCCGTCTGGCCGCCAGACTTACCGGATTCAAGATCGACATCAAAAATGAGACCCAGGCCCGTGAAGCCGGTGATCTCTACGAAGATGAGTATTATGACGACGATGAATACTACGATGATGACGATTATTACGACGAGGACGGAGAGTATGCCGACGATGCATCGTACGATGACGAATATACGAACGATGCAGGAGAAGCCGATGATCCCGACCCCGCCGGCGATGAGACGGATGACGGAGGTGCGGATAAGGCCTGATGAGCGGAAAAGGAAAAGTCCCCTTAAGGCAGTGCACCGGCTGCAGGGAGATGAAAAGTAAGAAAGAAATGATCCGTGTACTTCGTACGGCCGAGGAGGAGATCGTCCTCGATATGACCGGACGTAAGAACGGAAGAGGCGCTTATATCTGCCGGTCGGCCGACTGTCTGGCAAAAGCCATGAAGAACAGGGGGCTGGAACGCTCTTTAAAAACTTCGATACCGGAAGAGATCTATGAAGAACTGAAAAAGGAGCTGGAAAAACTGAATGAAGGCGGATAAGGTTCTTTCTCTTGCCGGACTCGCAGCAAGGGCCGGAAAAGTGGACAGCGGCGAATTTTCGGTGGAGAAAGCGATAAAAACGGGAAAAACATTCCTGGTGATCGTTGCCGGGGACGCTTCTTTTAACACGGAAAAAAAATTCAGGAACAGCTGTGCTTACTACCGGGTGGAGTTCCGAAAATACTCGGACAAAGATGCCCTCGGTCATGCGATCGGAAAACAGGAGAGAGCTGTGATCGCGGTGAATGATGAGGGGCTTGCAAAAGCAATTCTTGCGTCGCTCGATCGGAACTGATCGGAACGCAGGATGACTATATAGAAGTGAGTGTCAACCTACCAATTCGGGAAAGGAGCAATTAAACACATTGGAGACTCCAAAGGAAGATAAAAAAGTAATGTCAGAAACTAACGAAATAAAGAACGAAGAAACACCGCGGAGAAAAAAGAACATTATCCGTGTATATCATGCGCAGAACGCCAGCGATCAGGGCCGCAGAAAACGTGAGCCCGGCGAAAAGCGTGCGCAGCGTCCGGGTCAGGCAAGACCGAGACCGGGTGCGGCACGTCCCGCAGCGGCCGGCGAACGCAGACCGGTCAGACCGGGACAGGCGCCCGCAGCCGAGCCGACCCCGGCAAAAGTACAGGGAGCTTCGCGCCCGGCAGAAGAAACAGCCGCTGTGAAGCCAAAGACAGAAGCCGCAGCCTCCGCCGCAAAAGCAGAGCAGCCGGCAGCACCGGTAAAGCCGGAAGAGACGAAAACAGTGGCAACGGCAGCCGCTCCGGAAACCAAAAAGCAGGAGGCCCCTGCCGCAGCGAAAAAACCGGAGACTGTACAGGAACAGGCAAAGCAGCCTGAACAGCGGGCAGCAGCTGAGACCGGGACAGACGAAAAGAAGATTTCGGAGCAGAAAGCTCCCGGGCAGAAGGTACAGGAGCCGAAAGCCTCTGAACAGAAGGCGCCCGAACAGAAAGCTTCTGAGCAGAAAGCCCCCGAGCAGAAAGTACCTGAGCAGAAGGTTCCTGCACAGAGTGCACCTGAGCAGGAGAAGGCATCCGCTCCTTCACAGCCTGAGAAAACCGAGCCTGCAAAAACCGAACAGACCGCAGCACCTGCAAGGACCGATTCGGCGGCACAGACCCGTGTACAGGACAGAGGACCGCAGAGCCGTGACGGAAAGCCGCAGCAGCGCGGCCCGAGAAACGACGGCCGCAGCGACTTCAGAGGCGAAAGAAGAGAAGGCGGCAGGACGGACAGCCGCGGTGAAAGAAGAGAAGGCAGCAGGCCTTACAGTCAGGGCGGCCAGGGCAGCAGGGACGGACAGAACCGTGCGCCCGGAAAGAATGACGGCAGCCGTCCGCCGTTCCGCAGAGAAGGCGGCGACGCACAGCGGGGCAGAGGTCCGCAGGACGGCCAGAAACGCTATGGACAGGGACGTCCCGGCGCAGGTGCTCCCACCGGCGGAGACGGCTCTTCGAGAGGAACGCAGAATCGTGCCGGAGGCGCACGTCCGGGTGCCGGACGCCGCAGTGATGCGGCTTTTGCTCCCGATCTGAGCAAGAGCGGCAAAGACAGCAGGCGCGATCGCGACAGAGAGAACAAGAACAAGAAGAAAGATTTTGAGAAGACCGGAAACGGTTCGAGAAGACCTAACCAGAACGGCTACGGCAAGGGACAGAATATCCCGAAGGCTCTCCAGAAACCGACTCCTCATCAGAAACAGGAAGAGAAGAAGCCCGAGATCAAGGAGATCATCCTTCCCGAGAAGATGACGATCAGGGAGCTTGCCGAAGCGATGAAGATGCAGCCTTCGGTGATCGTAAAGAAACTGTTCCTTCAGGGCGTCATGGTTACCGTGAATCACGAGATCGACTTTGAAAAAGCACAGGAGATCGCGCTTGATTACGATATCATCGCCGAGAAAGAAGAGAAGGTCGATGTGATCGAAGAGCTCCTGAAAGAGGATGAAGAAGACGAAGCGGATATGGTTGCAAGACCTCCGGTAGTCTGCGTAATGGGCCATGTCGATCACGGTAAAACATCGCTTCTCGACGCAATCCGTAACACCAATGTTACGAGAGGCGAGGCCGGCGGTATCACACAGCACATCGGTGCGTACGTGGTCAATATCGACGGCCAGAAGATCACCTTCCTTGATACACCGGGCCACGAAGCGTTTACCGCTATGCGTATGCGCGGCGCAAACGCTACAGATATCGCTGTTCTCGTGGTAGCCGCGGATGACGGTGTCATGCCGCAGACGGTGGAAGCGATCAGCCATGCAAAGGCAGCGGGTGTCGAGATCATCGTTGCCATCAACAAGATCGATAAACCCGGCGCAAATGTAGAGAGAGTCAAACAGGAGCTTACCGAGTACGAGCTGATCCCCGAAGACTGGGGCGGAAGTACCGTGTTTGTTCCGGTCTCCGCAAAAACAGGCGAAGGACTGGACAACCTTCTGGAAATGATCCTTCTGACAGCAGAGGTTTCCGAACTCAAGGCAAATCCGAAGCGTGCGGCCAGAGGTCTGGTCATCGAGGCACAGCTGGACAAAGGAAAAGGACCGGTCGCCACGATCCTTGTACAGAAAGGTACACTTCATGTCGGCGACTTCATCGCTGCCGGAGCATGCAGCGGTAAAGTCCGTGCGATGATGGACGATAAGGGAAGACGTGTGAAGGAAGCAGGGCCGTCGACACCGGTCGAGATCCTGGGACTCGGCGATGTTCCCAATGCAGGTGAGATCCTGATGTCCTTCGACAGCGATAAAGAAGCAAAGAACTTTGCAGGCGCATTCGTATCCGAGAACAAGAACCGTCTGCTGGAAGAGACAAAGAGCAAACTGTCGCTCGACAACCTGTTCGATCAGATCCATGCGAGCGACCTCAAGGAACTTCCGCTCATTGTCAAAGCAGACGTACAGGGCTCCGTGGAAGCAGTCAAGCAGAGTCTGCTCAAGCTTTCCAACGAGGAAGTCATCGTCAAAGTCATCCATGGCGGCGTAGGTGCCATCAACGAATCGGATGTCAGCCTTGCGTCTACTTCCAACGCGATCATCATCGGCTTCAATGTACGTCCCGATGCTCTGGCCAAACAGCTGGCAGAGCAGGAAAATGTCGATATGAGGCTCTACAAGGTCATCTATCAGGCAATCGAGGATGTCGAGTCCGCGATGAAGGGTATGCTCGATCCTGTATTCGAAGAAAAAGTGATCGGACATGCGGAAGTACGTCAGCTGTTCAAGGCATCCGGCGTGGGTACGATCGCAGGAAGCTATGTGACGGACGGTATATTCCAGCGTAATTGCAAGGTAAGAATAACAAGAGAAGGCGAGCAGGTTTACGAAGGCGAGCTTGCATCGCTCAAGCGCTTCAAAGATGATGTAAAAGAAGTCAAGGCAGGCTATGAATGCGGTCTGGTCTTCAAAGACTATAACGAAGTCAAGGAAGAGGATCAGGTTGAGGCTTACATCATGGTTGAGGTGCCGAGGTAAGGAGGTACTGAATTGAGAAAAAACAGTATCAAAAATACCAGGATCAATGGAGAAGTACAGAAAGAACTCTCCAATATCATACATAATGAGATCAAAGATCCGAGGATCCATCCGATGACCTCCGTCATTTCGGCGGTGGTCGCGCCGGATCTCAAAACATGCAAAGCGTACATCAGCGTTTACGGAACTCCGGAAGAAAAAAAGGATACCATGGAAGGCCTTAAAAAGGCGGAGGGATACATCCGCCGTCAGCTGGCCTCTAACATGAATATGCGCAACACTCCGGAGATCCGCTTCGTGCTGGACGAGTCGATCGAATACGGCGTGAGTATGTCAAAGATGATCGATGAAGTCACAGCAAAGGACAAAGCTGCCGGTGATGCGCGTGAAGAGGCAGAAAGCGAAATACAGGGAGGCATCGATGATCGATAACATATCGGAAGTTCTTGATGGGGTGAAGACTGTCGGAATAGGGGGACATGTAAGGCCGGACGGAGACTGCATCGGCTCCTGCCTGGCACTGTATCTGTATCTCCGCCGCAATTACCCCGGGATCGAAACGGATATCTATCTGGAAGAACCGAGAAACGTGTTCTATTTTCTTGAAGGATTCGACGATATCCGTACGGAAGCGGGGGAGGAGAAGAAATACGACCTGTTTATCACCTGCGATGTGAGCTCCCGCGCCAGGATCGGGGTTGCCGGAGATCATTTCGACAAAGCGGCAAAAACGCTCTGCATCGATCATCATGTAAGCAACCCGGGGTTTGCCGATATCAATCATATCCGCGGTGGGATCAGTTCCACATGCGAAGTCCTTTACGGGGTGCTGGACAAGGATAAAATAGACTGCGGTGTCGCAGAGACTCTCTATACGGGAATCGCACATGATACCGGAGTGTTTCATTATTCCTCGACAACGCCCGAGACGATGCGTATAGCCGCAGATCTTATGGCCTACGGCTTTGATTTCGGACGAATCCTGGACGATACATTTTTCAAAAAAACATATCTGGAGAATCAGGTCATCGGCCGTGTACTTGCGGAAAGCATCATGCTTGGAGACGGAAAGTGCGTTGTCGGCAGCCTGAGAAAGAAGGATATGGACTTTTATCAGGTGAAACCGGTCGATCTGGACGGTGTCATCGCACAGCTCAATCTTACATCCGGGATCGAAGTGGCCATTTTCCTTTACGAGTTTGAGCCATTGCACTATAAAGTGAGCCTCCGGTCCTCGGGAAATGTGGATGTGAGCAAAATTGCCATGTATTTCGGAGGCGGCGGTCATGAGCGGGCTGCGGGCCTTGAAATGAACGGAACTTTCTATGATATCGTGAATAACATCACGGAACAGATCGAAAAGCAGTGCCCGTTATGAGAGATGGAATAATCGTAGTGTGGAAAGAGCCCGGGTATACATCGCATGACGTGGTGGCCTGCCTGAGAGGAATCCTGCACATAAAAAAGATCGGGCATACCGGTACTCTGGACCCCATGGCAGAGGGAGTGCTTCCCGCTGCGGTGGGCAAAGGGACCGGCCTTGTGGAATATCTGACGGAGAAGAAAAAAACCTACGAGACGGTCATGCATCTGGGCGTCGTCACCGATACACAGGACGCGTCCGGGACTGTCATCGAAGAAAGGCCGGTCGACGTTACCGGAGAACAGATCGAAGAAACGGTACGTTCATTTA
This sequence comes from uncultured Blautia sp., assembly GCA_946538475.1. Classification (GTDB taxonomy): domain Bacteria; phylum Bacillota; class Clostridia; order Lachnospirales; family Lachnospiraceae; genus Blautia_A. The sequence goes on along the minus strand of CAMNGN010000048.1, from coordinate 547 downwards.
TCGGTGAACGTCTGCAGATCCCTCCGATGTATTCCGCTCTGAAGGTGAACGGCAAAAAGCTCTATGAGCTGGCCCGGGAGGGAAAGACCGTCGAGCGAAAAGCCAGACCGGTGACGTTCTTCGATATCGAAGTGACCGGAATTTCACTCCCGCTGGTAAGCATGAGGGTGACCTGCAGCAAAGGAACCTATATCAGAACGCTGTGCCACGACATCGGCGAAGCGCTTGGATGCGGCGGGATGATGGAGTCGCTGGTGAGGACAGCTTCCGGACAGTTCACAAAAGATCGGGCACTGACGCTTGAGCAGATCAGAAACGCAGCTGCCGAAGGAAGAGAAGACGATACGATCATCCCGGTCGAAGATGTGCTGTCGGAATATCCGAAAGCCTTCTCCGACACGACGACCGATCCTCTTCTGAAAAACGGAAACCCGCTCGGCGAGCACCTTGTGCATCCGGACAGGGACCCCGGAGGGGACAGAAAAGTGAGAATGTACCTTTCGGACGGAACATTTGCGGGACTTTATGTCTATGAACCGAACAGGAA
>CAMNGN010000047.1 GCA_946538475.1 uncultured Blautia sp. | reverse complement strand
CCGCCACGATGCAGATTCATGAAGGCATTTTTTATTTGACTTTTTCCCACAGGTCCCGGTGCGCTCCGTGGGGGCGCTCCGGGCCAAAAAATAATTCGTGGATTCATGTGCGATACTGCGTATAAAGAAGTGTAAAACAAATTACCACAGCGCTTCACAAGAAAACTTTAAAAGCTGTGTTTACATATAAAAAATAAAAAAATAATTCTTAGAATCACAACGTACCTGCAGAACAAAACAGCAGCAGTTGTGTTTATAATAAAAGATAACATATAGATTGTGCAGGATTTCTGCAACAAAAGTAATTAGGTATTTCTGCTGAGCCGAGCGCCGGTAGAGGTATTGAAAACAGGAAAGCAGAAGAGAAACAGCAGACCCCCTATGAACCTGAAAAGGAGGGCTCCACAAAATGTATGAAAACAGAATAGATTTTAACACCGTTCGGCAGTACGGAAAGGACAATGTCTTTCTGCATGCCGGGCGGTTTTTTCATGGGGACGTATCTTTTTGACTCATTTTGCAGGCAAAAATGAGTCATCGAGAAACGTCCCCAACTACTCACTGACCCAATATGTTCTCACTCAGCTCCCCGAAGAAGACGACGATGAGGAGGACGATGACGCTGCCGCATTCTCCCTGTCCCGTATCATATGCTGCAGCGTAACCAGAATCGCAACCACGATCTTCTCATACTCGCGTTTGTAAATATCGATGCAATACTTATCATGGATCGAAAGCATCTTCTGCCCAATTACCGCAATAACGCTCCCGTCCTTGTCATAAAGTTCAAAATTGAGCCCAAGAATATTTCCTCGCAGCTGCCACCCCAGCCCCTCAATATTGGTAATGTCTTTAATCAGGTGGAAAAGCTCGTTCGACATTTCAAATCTTGTTCCGTCATCCATCGTGATGAAATGCCGCTCATGGATCGTAAAAATCTTTCTCTCGATATGCGCCACATGATGTCCGGCCGAATCTGTCACATCCGTCTTATCGTGGAGTGAAAAGAACTTTGAGTTGGCTGTGTAAACAACCTGTTCGTAACTATCCGTGATGTCGATGTGGTGATGCAGCGAAAAAAACTTGGTAGATGTAAAAAGCGAGTGTACCGGCTGACCAAACCTCGCAACATTGTTCTCATTAGGAGCTTCGCCTCTCTCGCGGTATCTGTGATATTTTGAAAAAACGCCCATGATTCTCTTTCTCCCTTCTCTGTTCAGACAAATAATACCTGCGAACTACTCTTTCTACGGTGATCATTGATCCGGCTGCTGCCCGTCATGCGTCTTCCATGCACATTCGGTGATCTTCATATCCGAAAATACAGCCTTGAAAGATGAATCCTCCGGACTGCATGCATATATGCCAAACCGGATCTTTCCGGCCCCTTCCCACATATGACAGATTCTCATCTGTGAGAAATGTACGCCATCCCGCGAACACTCGATACAATAGTCATCCTCTCTGCGGCTGAAGCGATACCACATCACTTTCACATCCGAAGCGATCTCAGTCGTCGCCCAGTCAGAATACCCATGATTGGTAACTACAGATCCCAGATGGGCAAATTCCTCCGTCTCATATTCGACAGACCCCTTAAGCCAGTTTTCACTGTCCAGATACATAACGATGCCGCACTGGTCAAGCCTGTGTTTGCTGTCCGTAAAATCGGTCTTCACGATAAAAGAAAAATATTTTTCTTCCGTCTCCATCTGCAGGACAGGAGCATTATCGTTGCGAAAATGATAGTACGTACGCTGCCACAGATCAGTGTGCGGCTGCGTGATTATCTCGGCACGGTCGCCTTCAAGACGAAAAGCCTTTGGTTCTCGAATCCATTGCATTTTTTCTGTCATCATAATCCCTCCTTATATCTGCCGGCAGACATATTCTTTTTCTAATCTTACCACAGATAATGCCATACATAAAGCATGAAACAGACAGACAATAAGACAAAGAACCGTCCCCTGTCTGCACTTCATCCCAGGGTCACATCAAGTATCATCATCAGTACAAACCCCAGCGAAAACGCAATGGTCCCCCAATTCGAATGCTTCCCTTCCGACATCTCCGGAATCAGTTCTTCCACGACCACATACATCATTGCTCCTGCCGCGAAAGCCAGCAGATAAGGCATGACAGGCACAAGAACGCCTGCAGCGAAGATAGTCGCTGCTGCTGCGATCGGTTCCACAACAACCGAGAAAACACCGTAAAGGAACGTCTTCCCCTTACTCATTCCCTCCGCACGAAGCGGCATGGAGACGATGGCGCCTTCGGGGAAATTCTGAATAGCAATACCAAGTGCCAGCGCCAGTGCTGCCGCCGCAGTAATACCGGTGTTTCCCGCGAGGAAGCCGGCATAGACGACTCCGACAGCCATCCCTTCAGGGACAAGCACAGGGGGACGGTCCTTTTGTGCGCGGTATGAGTCAAGGAACCTGTCCCCGTGACTCATATTGTTTTTCCCTTGACAAATACCCCCCATGGGTATAATATAGCCTCATAGATACCCCTGCGGGGTATGTCTTTTGGGAGGAATCTGACATGAATAACGAAACTAACGCGCCTGGATCCTGCTGCGCGTCTCACGTAAAAGTCCGAAGTGAAGAAGACAAAAAAGCCCTGATCTCCCGCCTCAACCGCATCGAAGGACAGATTCGAGGCATCCGCGGTATGGTCGAAAAAGATGCCTACTGCATCGACATCATCACCCAGGCTTCCGCCGCCGGCAGCGCGCTGAACAGTTTTTCCAAAGAACTGCTGGGCGAGCACATCAAAAGCTGTGTGGCTGAGGATGTGCGGAACGGGAATAACGAGAAGCTGGACGAACTGGTGAAAACGCTGCAGAAGCTGATGAAATAGAAAGGACATTGTCTTAATGGAACAGTATACCGTAACCGGAATGAGCTGCGCTGCCTGCCAGGCCCGCGTGGAGAAGGCGGTCTCCAAAGTGCCGGGCGTCACTTCATGCAGCGTCAGTCTGCTGACAAACTCAATGGGCGTTGAGGGATCAGCCTCCCCCGATGCCATCATCCGCGCCGTCACAGACGCGGGCTACGGCGCCTCACAAAAAGGCGCATCAAAAGCCGCCAACTCAGCGTCAGCCTCACTTGCCGAGCAGGAAGAAGCCTTAAAGGATCACGAAACGCCCAGGCTTAAAAAGCGCCTCCTCACATCCCTTGGCTTCCTCCTTGTGCTCATGTATTTCTCCATGGGACACATGATGTTCGGATGGCCGCTGCCCGCTTTCTTCCACGACAATCACATCGCCATGGGGCTTATCCAGCTGCTGCTCGCCGGCATCGTCATGGTGATCAATCAGAAGTTTTTTATCAGCGGCTATAAAAGCCTTTTCCACGGCGCGCCGAACATGGATACGCTCATCGCGCTGGGCTCTTCCGCCGCATTCGGCTACTCCACCTGCATGCTTTTTGCTATGACCCGTGCGCAGGTGGACGGAAATACCGAAGCCGTCTCGGCCTACATGATGGAATTCTACTTCGAATCCGCCGCGATGATCCTCACACTGATCACGGTGGGAAAAATGCTCGAGGCCTATTCCAAGGGAAAAACGACCAATGCGCTGAAAAGCCTGATGAAGCTGGCGCCGAAGACAGCCACCCTGCTAAAGGACGGCAAAGAAGTAACCGTCCCCATCGATCAGGTCAATAAAGGTGACGTGTTCGTCGTCCGCCCGGGCGAAAATATTCCGGTGGACGGACGCGTCATCTCCGGCACCGGCGCGGTGAACGAATCGGCCCTGACCGGCGAGAGTATCCCCGTCGACAAGCAACCCGGGGACGAAGTCTCCTCCGCCACGCTCAATCAGTCGGGCTTTCTTACCTGCGAAGCCACCCGTGTGGGCGAAGACACCACTCTGTCCCAGATCATCAAGATGGTCAGCGACGCAGCCGCCACCAAAGCGCCGGTCGCAAAGCTTGCCGATAAGATCTCAGGTATTTTCGTTCCGGCCGTCATCGGCATCGCTGTCTTCACCATCGCAATCTGGCTCCTTGTCGGACAGACCGTAGGGTTTGCCCTGGCCAGAGGAATCTGCGTCCTGGTCGTCAGCTGCCCCTGTGCACTTGGTCTGGCCACGCCGGTCGCCATCATGGTGGGCAACGGCATGGGCGCCAAAAACGGCATCCTGTTCAAGAATGCCGAGGCATTGCAGGAAGCAGGAAATGTGCAGATCGTCGCGCTGGACAAAACCGGCACGATCACCAAAGGGGAACCTTCCGTGACCGATCTGATCCCGGCTGCAGGGGTCGATGAGGATACGTTGCTTCAAAAGGCGTATGCTCTGGAGAAGAAGAGTGAGCATCCTTTGGCTAAGGCAGTTACAGAACGAGCAACTGTCACTCCAACAGCCGATAATAGCAATTCCCCTTCATATGATGAAATTACAGACTTCCGCGCCCTCCCCGGCAACGGCCTCACGGGTGTCCTCGCCGGCCGCCGTCTCTACGGAGGCAACGAAAGCTTTATCAAATCCAAAACGACCATCCCCGCCGACATGACCGCTGCTGCGACCCGTCTTTCCGGTGAAGGCAAAACTCCTCTTTTCTTCGCGGAAGAAGGCCGCTTCCTGGGCATCATCGCCGTGGCGGACACGATCAAGGAGGACAGCGCCGAAGCTATAAAAGAGCTGCAGAACATGGGAATCCACGTGGTCATGCTGACCGGTGATAACGAACGGACAGCACAGGCTATCGGCAAAACCGCGGGAGTGAACGAAGTGGTCGCCGGTGTGCTTCCCGAAGGAAAAGAGGCTGTCATCCGCAAGCTCTCCGAGTTCGGAAAAGTCGCCATGGTAGGTGACGGGATCAACGACGCACCCGCCCTGACAAGAGCCGACATCGGCATCGCAATCGGTGCCGGGACGGATGTGGCCATCGACGCCGCGGACATCGTACTGATGAAGAGTTCCCTCAAAGATGTGGCCGCCGCGGTCCGCCTCAGCCGCCATACCTACAAAAATATCCTGGAGAATCTTTTCTGGGCACTGATCTACAACACACTTTTGATCCCCACAGCAGCCGGCGCCTATGTAAAGCTCTTCGGCATCACCATGAATCCCATGCTGGGAGCCGCAGCCATGAGTCTGTCAAGCTTCTGCGTGGTGAGCAACGCTCTTCGCCTGAACCTGCTGGATATTCACAATCCCGCAAAGGACAGGCCACACAAAAAACTGCTGCCATTATCAGCGGACGGAACGCTGTTAACGGAATATATCAATGAACAGAAACAGAAGGGAGAAGCCATGAACAAAACACTTAAAATTGAAGGAATGATGTGCCCGCACTGCGAAGCAACCGTAAAGAAAGCCCTCGAGGCACTTGATCAGGTGAGCGAAGCCGTGGTGAGCCACGAAGCCGGTACCGCAGTCGTCACCCTGACAGGCGACGTGGACGACGCCGTGCTTGCGCAGGCGGTTGAGGCTAAGGATTATAAGGTGCTCGGGGTGGAGTGAAACAGGGAAACACACGGGGACGGTCCTTTTGTGTTCGCTTATGCAGGTGGGAGTAGCGCTATGTGCCCCCCCTGCATGCGAACACAAAAGGACCGTCCCCGTGTGTTTCCCTGTTTCACTTCAAAACACCAGCGACAACTGCCCCTCCTCGCTGCTCACTTCTATCCGTGCCATGCTGATCACCTCAGGTTCTTTTCCGGACAAATGCTTCCCGCGCAGATACTGTGCCCTGTTCATCGCCGATTCTACCAGATTCAGCACATAAATATTGTCAAACCGGTTATAGATAGACTCCCCGCCAAGCCCGGTAAGACAGATCAGCTGGGTGTTGTTCTTTTTGGCGACTTCCATCATAGGCTTCAGCAGATGTGAGGCGTTCGTCTGTGCAAAAGGATTATCCATCAGCAGCACCTTGCCCTCATTACGCTCCGCAAAAATGTCGGTATCATCCCTGCGCATGTAGTACAGAAGGCTCGACAAAATGATGAATGCGGACAAAAAGCCCTCGCCGCCGGAGTTTCTGGCCACTTCGCTCCAGGAAATCTGCAGCTCGCGCTGAGCCTCGATTTTATAAAGCTGAATCCTCACATTCCCTATGCCGACGACCGCATTATACAGCTCCCTGGTTGTCAGCCGCTTGCCCAGAAATTCATGTACCGGCTCTCCCTTTTCGAGCAGAGCGATACCTTTCAGCGTCAGCTCATCCACCATATCCTCGATCCTGCGCTGATAAATATTATCATTCTCCTCCCAGGAAGGCAGGACGATCTTCAGCATTTTCAGCGATTTCCCACGGACTGTGATACTCGAATTACGGTCGATCCTGGCCATCTGATCATGAATATCCGAAGCATATTCCTTCAGCGCGGCAATGACATGTGCCCGCTCCTGTTCGACTACAGCAATGTCCACCATCAGCTTAGCCATCAGGTCATTATACGACTGAAGGACCACATCAAGCTGCCGCAGAACCTGCCCTCCGTTGGAGGAAAGGGCCAGGATCGTTTCCAGCGGTCTGCGATAATAATCGTCCTGAAATTCAGTAAGGCGAATAGTTTGCTGAAGAGTTTTTTCAAGCACATCCCGCAATTCTGATGCTCTCTTTTCGGCCCCATGGTATTCCCTTTTCAGATTACCGGTGAAACGTCTGAAATCCTCCGCACCAAACTGCGCAAAATCGACATCAAATGATGCCGGCACATCAGCAGATTGATCCTGATACTCAGAAAGAGCATCCAGATTCGAACCGTATATCTGTATCTGTTTTTCCAGGCGCTCCTCTTCTTTCTGATGTTCTGACTTCTGATATACCAGCACATTTTTCTGCTTCACAAAGTCGATCGAAGGAATCTCTTCCCGCGGCACAGGTGCCTCTGTCCCGCAGTCTCTCTGCATCCACATCAGTGTCTGGCGGCTTTTTTCTTCCTCTATTCCCACCTGTTTATCAAAAGCATGTTTACGGGAAGAAGCCTCTTTGATGCGTTCATTCAGCACACGGATCTCCGTCTCTGCGTGATCCTCCTCGGCAGAACTGTAATGTATATCCCGCCAGTCTTCGGGAGAAAAATCATATTTATTTGCCCGTCTGTTCAGCTCTTTTTCCGCTTTAGCCAGCCTGTCCAACGCCTTTTTCCGGTCCCCTTCCAGTTCCTTTTCCTCGCGGGAAATGCTCACTGTGATCGCCTGATATCTGGCTGTCAGTGCAGAATAATCCTCGAGAAGGTCTGCCGGCAGACCGCTCGGGCGAACCGTCTCACGGTACAATTCATACTCGGCCAGCTGCTTCCTCGTATCCGCTTCCTTAAGCCTGAACTCGCTTTTTCTTCCCTCCCAAAGCCGGATTTCTTCTTCGATTTTCTGCAGACCGATGTGCAGTGATTTCTTGTGTGAATCCAAAGCAGAAAGCCTTTCCTCACACTCGAATAATGCTTTTCTTTTCTCCAGATAACTTTCGTATGCTTCGATGAGTTCCTCAAGCTCCTTTTTCTGCCTCAGTTTCTCATCCAGCCTCCTGACCAGAGCAGCCATCTCTTCCTGCAGGTGTTTTCCCGTTTCTTTTTCGGCCGAGAGCTGCTCCCCTGTCACGGCATACTCCTGCCGGTTTTTGTCCAATTGCGCTTCAAAAGCAGCAATATTGGCCGCGGTCTCTTCATATGCAGATTTTGATACCGCCTGTCCGGCTATTTTAGAGCGCCTTTCCAGATACTCGCGATGTTCTTTTCTTTTCCTGTCGACATCCTCTTTCCTGCGTTTCAGATCGCCTTTTTTCTGCAGAACAAGCGCCTCGAGCCGCTCTTCATTCAAAAGATTGCGGTTGAACATCATATAGAAATGCACGCCTGAATTATCGATCATCCCCTCAGGTATCGACTCACAGCAACCGGCCAGACTTTCTCTTGTCACGACAGGGATCGGCACCTTTGTATAGACCGAAGCCTCTGCATTATGAAGTGCCTCAAATTCCTTCTCTGTCATCAGCAATGCATACGGAAGAAACGGATTTTTCTCCACCAGCGCAAGATTCTCTTCCTCCGTATTGCCGTTTCGTTTCAGCCATTCCATGCCATATACGACATGAATATCAAGGCTCTCCAAAACATGTTCTATCTCCGGAGTGAGCTCCACGGTATGCCCGGTGGTAAGCCCCGATATTTCATCCTCCAGCTCCCTGATCTCTATCGTACCGCGCTCGATAATCGCCTCAATGTCTGCGATCTTACTGTCTGCCGTGCGAAGGATCTGTTCCCTGTCAAAAAGAACATTTTCTTTTAATTCCAGATACTGCAGTACAGTTTTTCTGAACCGCAGTTCTTCCTCGTAAATGGACAGCTTCTGTCCGGCCTGTTCAAGCTTTTCGCCAAGCGACACTCTTGCGTTATCCAGTTCTTTCAGGACGCTTTCCAGTCTTCGAACATTGCTCTCTGTGTCTTCGATCTGTTTCCGTTTTATCGACCTGTCTCTGTTTTCTTCCTCTAATTCTTTATCCAGAGTTTCCTTAAGAACAGCAAGGTAGCCGGATTCATATTCGCCCATCAGGTTCCGGTTCAGATCCGTCCCCCAATGGGAGCAATATCGCTCTTCTTCTCTGTCATATGCCTGAACAGAGGAGGCTAACTCGCCCTTCTTCTGAGCCGCCGTACGAATATCTTCATCCGTCTTCAGTATCTCTTCATTAGCTTTTGTTTTCTTGCCGGTCTGTTCTGAAACAGCCTGTTCTGCCTGCTGAAGCGATGATACGATACCCTCCAGATCCTCCTCAAAATGAAGGCGCAGAAGGTATCCTATATAATCACGCTCCGGTTTCAGATTCTCACCTTTTCGGCGGCAGATATCCAGCTTTTGCACCACATTTTGATAATCCTCGCGCTCGGCATCTACCTGTTCCTGCTGATGCGCAGTTTCTAAAAGATGGAGCGTCCGTTCATGCCAAGACAACTGTTCCTCCAATTCGGAAAGAAGAACATTTACAGAATCTATCTCTTCCTGCAGTTCCCTGAGCCGATTCTGAACCTTATAATAATTCGCGGAATGACTCTGATGATCGGTCCTGATAATCTCTTTTTTCAGTTCCTCGATCATTTCTTTTTCGACATCCAGTTCCTTTTCAGCCGTCGCCTGCAGGCCCCGCAGAACAAGATAATAAGAAGCTATCTCGTTCCTTTTTGCATCACAAAGCAGGGAACCGTCTCTGAATTCCGAAGCCTGTTCCCGTATCTTTTCCGCCTCCTCTTCAAATCGGAGGATCGTGTCTCTTCTCTTTATCTTCGACTGATTATTGCGATATCCTGCGATATATTTTTCCAGGATACTGCGAAACTCCTGCATCCTGTTCTGCTCACGGTTCAGCTTGTTTTCGATCGTCTCCAGGAACCATTTTTCCACCAGGCCGCGCTCATCCTTGCAGTCGGAAAAGAGCTTGGAAAGACCCGATTCTTCCTCGTTGATCTTTTTGATAATACTCTGCCATTCACGGTAATTGATGCCGTATTCAAGCAGCTTATCGAAGTACTGCCTGGCCTGGGCGCTGTTATTCATATCATAGGTGAAAAACCTCACGTTTTTGTCACGCTTGTAGCCATCAAACATGGCGCGGCACTCGGCAAAGTTCTTCAGCTTTGTCTCGTTTTTCGTCTTCTCAACCACGGGAAGATGGTGCAGATCACGCAGGCACTGCGTTTTATATTCGCTGATGATATTAATGATCTCCAGTTCTTCATCGTTACCATCTTCTATCTTCTGGTTCCGGCGCACCATCATTCCGGTCATGACAAATCCGGCGCCCTGTTCCAGCTCCCATTCTACCAGGATGAACGTCGGCTTGTTCGATGTAAAGTAGCTTGCAAACGGTCGGTCCTTGGTATTTCGATAACGTTTCTGCACAAAAGGCGCGGTGATCATCTGCACGAGGACAGACTTTCCCCCACCATTGTCCAGCTTGACAAGCGTACTTTCCCCATTGAAATTCATGGTTTCGTCACTCACACGTATCGTGTTGTGATTATAGTTCAGGTTGATGAACCTGACCGCATTGATCTTACTCATCCTGTACTCCTAAGACATCCAGCACACGCCTGTAATTTGCTTTATTCAGCAGGTTCCAGTCCATAAAGTGATCCAGTTTTTTTGTCGTCTTGATCATGTCATCCTGTTCTATATATTCGATCAGTCCCTGGTCCTGCAGGAACCGCAGAATGCTGCTCAAAAAGCCTTCTTTTGTTGTTTTTTGTCGGGATCCCTTCTCTGCAGAGCGCAGGGCTTCATAGGCCTGCTGCATCTCGGTAAACGCGACTCCGTACAGTTCCTGCTCACCTTCGTCGTACTTTTCCACGCCCTCTTTCAAGTGCGCAGAGATACTGTTCTGCAGTTCACCCGCACGAATATAATCGCGGGTTTTACTGCTGCTTCCCTGTCCCGCATAGAACTCCAGCAGAAGGATCAGTATGGCAAACTGAGCCAGGTAATAGTCCTTATCTTTGGCATTACTGTGCAGCAGTTCCTTCTTAAGCCGGGCCTTTGTGAAGCCCAATACCCGGTTCTGCGCTCCGGGGATGATATAGATCACGTCGCCGTAACGTTCGATAGCGCAGTCTGCAATCTCTCCCTGGGATTTCACCAGATTCTGCACTGCCTCGCTCTCCGTGTAACGCTTATACAGCTGCGGTACTTCCGCCTCTCTCAGCTCATGATGTTCCAGCAGATAGTAAAAAATCTCCTGCCCTGTTCTTACATCTTCAAATTCATATGCCATTTATCATTCCTCATCGTTGATAACTGTGAGTCACGGGGACAGGTTCCTTGACTCACTCGCCCCTCATTTCGTACCTGACAGTAGTAATCATAACTTCCGAGCATCTGATCGTCCTCATATTTCCCGCTTCATCCCTGACCTTCTCAAACACGACCGGCTCAGCGCCCGGTATCTTTTTGACTGTCAGTTTTGATACATTTTTCCACTCCGGATTCTCATCCAATATCTTCAGAAGCATATCATTCAGGCGAAAATCGTCCGATTCTTCCTGAATAAAATCTGCACGTTCTTTTCTCAGCGCACCGATGTCGATTTCCCTTGCACGGAGCAGTTCGACCATGATCTCCTTAAAAATATTGATATCCGGGATAAGCTGATCGCGCTCACTTTCATCACTGAGGCCGGCACCGATCGCGGACAGCCTGACCTTATTATGCCGCATTGCCGGGCGCAGAAGTGCCTTCATGCTGCCCTCATATTTCCTGAGCTTTGCCTTCTTAAGCCGCTCCTGCTCCTCTTTCCATGCCTCCTCGTCAAAATCCACTTCTTCCGTGCTGTCCTCTTCTTCGTCGGCAGCTGCTACTTTCTGCACTTCGAACACTTTATTCAGGTTCAGTATGCGGTCGATGTCACGGTTAAAAAGTGGGTGCAGGAAAGTATCTATATGATATAGACTATCCGGATTTTCAAGAATCTTATCGAACAGGTCTGTGCGTAGATTAAAACGCCTTACAAGTGACATTTCCGAGATCTTTTCCAGCTCATCCGTATACAGTGATTTAAGATCAAAATGCCTGTTCAGGATCTTCTGATGTTCATCGATAGCACGCCCAAGATAGACCTCTATCTCCCGAAGATTCTTCAGCTTTTCTTCCTCATCGGAAGCCAGGGTACGTGCATCGATCTGCGATGTTTCCAGCTCTCTGACACGAGCCTGCACGTTCTCTCTGTAGCCTTTAAACTTGTCTCTGGTCTGTGTGATCGTATCCAGATCTTCGTGCAGCAGTTTCTCATAATCTGCCACATTATAGTCCAGAACATTGCGTCTGATACGGCTCATAGCTTCCTGGATCTTCTGCAGCTGGATCCGCATCAGATTGAACACATTCTTGATATCATCCAGCGCTTTATCGTAGCTCTGACGCTCCAGATGCATCTTAAAGATCATTTCCTGAATGGTAAGCTTCATGTTATTCTCCACTTCGAGCGTACCCAGAAGCAGGCTGTATCCATCGTCCGTCAGGTAGTAGGAAGTGCGCCGTACGTCCTGATCAAAATAGGCGATCCTGTTCGCTACATAGCTGATATGAAGCGGCTTCCACGACATATTTTCGAAGTCATATCCACCGAAATACATGGGCTTTCCTTCATTCGAGAGGATGTTGTTGATGATATAATCCCCCAGTTCATGGCAGTCTTCGTACGTCATTGACTTATGAAAAAAATGGCCGTTGATACTGTCGATAAACGCACTTATGTCATCGATCGTGCAGGGTTCTTCCTTCAGAGACTGTTCCATCACATAAAGCAGAACGGCAAAATTCATATTCAGCTGATCGGCAAGTTCGTCAAATCCAAACTGCTTCCAGATCGCTTTTTGACTGCTGTTCACAAAAAGAAGTGCGTACAGCCCGACATTCTTCATCCTTTTGGGAAATGCCTTCAGGAATTCGTATTGCATGGTACACCTCGATAGTCATCAGTATTCAGTATCTCCTGCGGGATGTATCGCCCGCTTTCAAGAATTCTCTTCATC
>CAMNGN010000046.1 GCA_946538475.1 uncultured Blautia sp. | reverse complement strand
CTGATTCCTCTCACCGACAAGCAGGCCGTGAAGCTTGCCGATCGGACAACGATCCGTGTCAAGTTTCTGAAGGACGATATGGCTCAGACCGGCGATTTTCAAGTGGTCAAGATCGACGGCGGCAAATACGGCAAGATTGACTTCAACAAAGGCCTTATCCGCTATGCTTCGGACCGGTTCCTCGATATCGAGCTGGTGACCAACAACGTGACCGGACTCAAGATCCCGCTCACATCTATCGTGACCAAGGAATTCTTCACGCTGCCGTCCACCTTTGCGACCACCAACGAAGAGACCGGCGCGGTTTCTTTCCTCGTTGCCGAGCGCGGAGAGGACGGAAAGACCGAGACAAAAGTGGTATCGCCGACGGTATACGCCACTTTCCGCAATCCCAAAACAAAGATCACGACAGGAGAGGAGACTCCCGAGGAGGATACCTACACCTACTACGTGGATATGACCACCTTTGATGCGGGAGACGAGATCGTCAAAAAGGATTCAAAAGCCAAATATGTGGTTGGCGAAAAGGCCGCCCTCGAAGGCGTATACTGCATCAACCAGGGATACGCGGTGTTCAGAAGGATCGAGATCCTGGATCAGAACGAAGAGTATGCCATTATTTCCAGAAATACGACCTACGGACTGATCAGATACGACCACATCGTCCGTAACGCGGACAAGGTAAAAGAAGAAGACATTCTTTATTAGGAGGAGTTTACAGATGATAGCAGATAACCTGCGGGAAGTCAGAGAAAAGATTGCCAAGGCGGCAGCGTCGGTCGGCAGAGACCCGTCCGATGTCACGCTCATCGCCGTAAGCAAGACAAAACCGGTTTCCATGCTCATGGAAGCGTACGATTTCGGCGAACGCGTCTTCGGCGAAAACAAAGTACAGGAGATCATGGACAAGTACGGAGAAATGCCGGCGGACGTAAACTGGCACATGATCGGGCATCTGCAGAGAAATAAAGTCAAATATATCGTGGACAAGGTAAAAATGATCCACTCCGTGGACAGCCTCAGGCTGGCGGAGACCATCGAGCAGGAAGCGGCAAAACATAACGTTGTGGTGCCCGTTCTTCTCGAAGTAAACGTGGCCGAGGAGGAGACAAAATTCGGCCTGAAACCCGAAGAAGTGCTTCCTCTGGCCGAGCAGATTTCGGGATTTCCGCATGTCAGTGTACGCGGACTCATGACGATTGCCCCGTATGTGGACGATCCCGAAGAAAATCGGCCGGTTTTCAGACAATTAAAGAAATTAAGTGTTGACATTGACAGTAAAAAACTAGATAATATTTATATGAATGTCCTGAGTATGGGAATGACCGGAGATTACGAGGTTGCTGTACAGGAAGGAGCAACCATGGTCCGGGTCGGGACCGGAATTTTCGGCGAGCGTTCATACCGATAAGGTATCTGTTCAGTGCCTGAACAGATACGAGCAAAAATCCATGCGAATCGCCTTCGGCGATGGGATTTTTGCTTGTTGAATCATATTCTTACGGCCTCAGCAGCAAGTGCTTCGGCCTGAGCTGAACAGTTACCTTTTAAGCTTCTATGTAAATATTACAGGAATGGAGAATTGACAATGGGTGTTTTAGATAAGTTTTTGGATGCGATCAAACTGAATGATGAGGATGACGATTATCTGGATGATGACATCCTTGACGATGAGGATGATTTTCTGGATGACGAAGAGCCCGAAGAAAAACCGCGCCGCAGATTCCTCGACAAGTTTGGCTCCAAAAAGAAGACAGTCAAAGCTGCTGACGACTATGATGACGAACCGGATGACTTCGAGGACGAGTACGATGATGATTTCGAGGACGATTTCGACGAGCCCGAACCCGAACCGGTAAAAAGAAAAACCGCAGCTCCCAAAAAGGCTGCGCCTGCAAAGACACGTCCGGCAGCATCGACCGTACAGCCCAGAGTGACTTCCACTGTCTCCTCAAGAAGTACTTCTTACAGGGATGACAGATCTGCACGCTCCACAGCAGGCTCTAAGATCACGCCCATGCGTCAGGGCCGCCGTCCTTCAAACGGTGCACCTAACGTCGAGGTTTGTGTGATTCGTCCGCTTTCGATGGAAAACACCAGAGAAATAGCCGATACACTGATCGAACACTCCACGGTCATCCTCAATCTTGAGGGGATCGATGTTGAACTCGCACAGCGTATCATCGACTTTACATCCGGCGCATGTTATTCTCTCGGCGGTACACTGCAGAAGGTTTCCAGCTATATCTTTGTGCTGGGTCCCTCCAATGTGGATATCACAGGAGATCTGCAGAGCATTCTCGGAGGATCTTCTCCGTCCGTCAGCGCCGGCTATTGATCTGTAACAGTTTATCTGTGACGGTTCGCTTTGTGACTGAACTGTCGCGCACATTTTGTACTTTTGCCGGGGGCGGTGTAATATGCTGCCCCCGGTTTTCTTTTGAACGATCATCGAAGGGGAACGACTATGCATGATGACAGACTGATGGTAAAAAAAGAAAATGATTTTGATTATCCGATCGTGTTCCGGACAGATTTTTCCGGCCTGAAAGAAGAGACTGCAGCTCTTCATAAAGACTACAGCAGCGTCTGTATCGTGACGGACACCAATGTGGCTCCGCTGTATCTGGAAGAGACCAAAAAAGAGTTTCAAAAGCTGTTCGATCACGTTTCTTCCTATACGTTTGCAGCAGGAGAGCAGAACAAGCACCTTGGCACAGTGACGGATATCCTCCGCCATCTGATCGCAGAGGGTATGGACCGAAGCGGCCTGCTGGTCGCCCTCGGCGGCGGTGTGGTAGGTGATATGACCGGTTTTGCCTCGGCTATTTACCTCAGGGGCATCGATTTTATGCAGATCCCCACCACGCTGCTCGCACAGGTGGACAGCAGTGTCGGGGGGAAAACGGGCGTCGATCTGGAAAGCTACAAAAACATGGTCGGTGCGTTTCATCAGCCCGTGCTGGTTTATATGAACATGAATGCGCTTCGTACCCTCCCGTATGAGGAATTTGTGTGCGGCATGGGAGAAGTGCTGAAGACGGGGCTTATCTGTGACGGAGATTTTTACCGACGCACAGTTGACAATGCAGATCTCCTGAAAGTGTTTGATACGGCAGCACTTTCAGACACAGTCCGTCGATGCTGTGAGATCAAAGCAGGCATTGTGGAACGCGATCCCAGGGAGAAGGGCGAGAGGGCACTTCTTAACCTGGGACATACCATAGGACATGCGATCGAAAAGCTCAAAAACTTTACGATCAATCATGGGATGTGCGTGGGGATCGGACTTGCCGCCGCAGCCGCGATATCGGTAAAAAGAGGGACGTTATCGCAGGAGGAATATGACGAGATCATCAAAGGGCTGACATCCTGCGGACTACCCGTGAGCACGACCGGACTCAGCGCCTCTCAGGTCCTTGAAGCGACGAAAAAAGACAAAAAAATGAAAGCCGGGCAGATCCGCTTCATCCTGATGCAAGGGATCGGAGGGTCATATATCGACCGCACCGTGACGGATGAAGAACTGCTCTATGGAATCCGGAGGGTGCTCGAATGAAGAGCGGTACGCAGCATGTATATAAGCCTCTGCCATATTATTTTGTGTGCATCGGCATAACTGTACTTCTCTTTGCCGCAGACCAGATATCCAAGCAGCTGGCGAGGGTGATGCTTATGCAGAAAGAGGATGTGAAGCTGATTCCGGGCATCCTGCATCTTCACTATCTGTACCCCGAGAACAGAGGGATAGCGTTCGGCCTGATGCAGGGAGGAACGACAGTCACAGCAGTGCTTACCGTTGTGTTGATGGCGGTGATCGCATATGTGTTTATCCGGATCCCGCGTACCAAAAAATATCTTTGGCTCACAGCGATATGTATTCTGCTTTTTTCAGGCGCTGCCGGCAATCTTACCGACCGTCTGGCAAGAGGTTTTGTGATCGATTTTATCTACTTTATCCTCATCGATTTCCCGGTGTTCAATGTTGCAGATATGTACGTGGTGACCGGGGCTGCCTTGCTTTTTATCACCACACTGTTGGTCTATAAGGACGATGAAGATTTTGCGTTTCTGAAAGGATAACGAAAAATGGAGATCAAACAGTTTACTGTTGAAGAGGACAGCGCCGATCTGAGGATCGACAAGGTGCTTACAGAGGAAATGCCCGAGCATTCCCGCTCCTTTTTTCAAAAACTGCTGAAGGACGGGATGGTCAGTGTAAACGGAAGGATCATAAAAGCAAATTATAAAGCTTCGGCGGAAGATATCGTCGAGGTCATCCTTCCCGACCCCGGTGAGCCGGGAATCGTTCCCGAGGATATTCCGCTGGATGTGCTCTATGAGGATGATGACATCCTGGTGGTAAACAAGCCTAAAGGCATGGTGGTGCATCCCGCTGCAGGGCATTCCTCGGGCACGCTCGTGAATGCGGTGATGTACAGATGCGGGAGCAGCCTCTCCGGGATAAACGGTGTGATGCGCCCCGGCATTGTTCACCGTATAGATAAAGACACGACCGGTGCATTGCTTGTGTGCAAGAACGATTTTGCCCATCAGTCCGCCGCTGATCAATTGCGGGAGCATACTATCACCCGCAGATACCGTGCTATCGTTTCCGGAGATCTGAAAGATGAAGAAGGCACGATCGAGGGACCTATAGGAAGGCATCCGATCAACCGCAAGAAGATGGCCATCAACGAAAAGAACGGAAAACATGCCGTCACTCATTACCGTGTACTGGAACATTTCGACAACGCTGCGTATGTGGAATGTGTGCTGGAGACCGGACGGACGCACCAGATCAGGGTGCATATGAGCAGTATCGGGCATCCGCTGCTCGGCGATGAGGTGTACGGCCCGCAGAAGAATCCGTATCATCTGCAGGGCCAGGCCCTGCATGCCATGGTGCTCGGGCTTATTCATCCGCGTACCGGGCAGTATATGGAGTTTACGGCTCCGCTTCCTGAATATTTTGAGGAGTTGCTGACAAAACTGAGAGCCGGCATTCGATAATGTGGGCCAATGGGGACGTTTCTCAGTGACCCATTTTTGCAAGCAAAAAATGGGTCACTGAGAAACGTCCCCATTGGCCCAATTGGTCAAAAAAATAAAATAGTTGGCAGTTCCTTCGGAATATTGTATAATTGGTATAGAAACCAAAGATATTCACACACAATACTGTCTAACCTGACAACATTTCCCGTCCGGGATACCGTGTGAATGTGTGTTTCGGGAAGGAGTGGCTAATATGAATACAAACACTACTAGTTCCATCATCACCATTGGCAGGCAGTATGGAAGCGGAGGAAGATACATCGGGCAGGAGGTCGCCAGATATTTCGGCATCAAATGCTACGATAAAGAGCTTCTGGAACACGCAGCCAACGACAGCGGAATCTGCAAGGAATTGTTCGAGAACCATGACGAAAAGCCGACCAACAGCTTTCTCTATTCACTTGTCATGGATACCTATTCCTTTGGATACTCATCGGCAGGCTTCAACGAAATGCCTCTCAATCACAAGGTTTTTCTGGCACAGTTCGATGCGATCAAAAAACTTGCGTCCGAAGGCCCCTGCGTCATGGTCGGCAGATGCGCGGACTATGCGCTCTCGGACAATCGCGACTGCTTCAGCATCTTTATCCATGCATCCATGGATTATCGCATCGGCAGAATCAGTCACAAGTACAATAAATCGATGAAAGAAGCCCGCGATATGATCGTCAAGACCGATAAGAGCAGGGCAAGCTATTACAACTATTACACAAACAAAAAGTGGGGTGCCGCCGAGAGTTACGATCTGTGTCTGGACAGCAGTAAGCTCGGCGAAGAAGGTGCCATCGAGACGATCATTAAGGCGGTCGGTATTTTTGACGCTCACAAGAAATAAAAACTGTTATATTTAAGCATACAAGAAGTGACACTCGGCTTTTTTGACGCATATAAAATGACACTCGACATTTTGAAGCATACAAAATGACACTCGGGAAGGGAAGGGTACATCTGTATGAAGCCTGACAAAGAAAAAGAGCTTGAAAAACTCATAAATGATGCCGGTGATAATAAAGATCTGTTCAACGACCTCTACGGAGATCTGTTTGGCGGAAACAGTATTAAACCGGCCGGCGGCTCGGACGGTAAGCCGACAGGCGGCTCAGATAATAAGCCGGGAAAAAACGAAGGATCAGTAATCCCGGATCTTTCCTCAGAGGATGCCGCACTGAAGCAGGCTACAGATGCCCTGAAAGAAGCCAGAGAGATGCTGGGAGACCTCACAAAGGATCTTCTTACCATGCCTGGGAAGAATACCAATGCATCGCCAAAAACCTCTGAAAAAGCCGATAAGGGCGTCACAGAGGGTGATCCTGTCGCAGCGGGCAGTGGAGTTCAGACTGTCACAGAGGAGAAGTCGAGCGCGGCTAAAGAGCCCGAGACCGATCCAATGGAAGAACTGGACAGCCTGATCGGTCTGACTACGATCAAGAAGGATGTTAAAGAACTGGCGGACTTTGTCCGTGTTCAAAAGATGCGCAAAGATCAGGGCATGAAGTCCGTTCCGGTATCCCTGCATCTTGTCTTTACAGGAAATCCGGGTACCGGCAAGACCACCGTGGCCCGAATTCTTGCCCGAATATACAAACAGATCGGGGTGCTGAGTGCAGGGCAGCTTATCGAGGTAGACCGCTCGGGCCTGGTTGCCGGATATGTGGGACAGACAGCCCTGAAAACACAGGAACAGATCAAAAAAGCCATGGGAGGCATTCTCTTTATCGACGAAGCGTACTCGCTGGCGCAGAAGGACGATGCCTTCGGCCAGGAAGCCATCGACACTATCCTGAAGGCAATGGAAGACAATCGGGATAATTTTGTGGTTATCGTGGCCGGGTACACCAAACCCATGGAAAAGTTTATCAACAGCAATCCGGGCCTCAAATCCAGGTTCAATAAGTACATTGAATTCCCGGATTACACGCTGGACGAGCTGGAAGCGATCTTCTATCTGAGCTGCAATAAATACGATTATCATCCCGATGAGGACGCTAAGAAACAGATAAGAGAGCTTCTTAAAATGCGCATGATCACCAGAAAAGAGAACTTTGCGAATGCGCGTGAGGCGAGAAATCTTTTTGAGGAGATCGTCACCAATCAGGCAAGAAGAGTTGCGGCTATGAAGAACCCCTCCCACGAAGATATAACGACGATACTTGTGGAGGATCTGTATGAGCCGGCTGATGATGATAAAGGCTCGAAAGAAGGAGCCGGAGCTGAAGACCCGGTAAAAGAAAAGGCTGTTATTGAAGGCGGCTCAAAAGAAGAGCCCGGTACAGAAAGCCGTAAAAAAGAATAACCCGATGTTGAAAGACGCTCAAAAGAACAGGCCGGTGTAGATAACCGGCCTAAGTGATGTATCTTTCGGTGATAAAGCATAAGAAAACAGTAGATTATGCTTCCCGGAGACGTACAGCCGAGGCAGCCATGCGGCGCCGGTTCTCGTCCAATGCAGCGTAATGTTTCTTGGTTGTGTTGACATCCTTATGCCCGAGCACATCCGCCACCAGATAAATATCACCCGTCTCCTGATAAAGCGCGGTGCCGTAGGTACTGCGCAGCTTGTGGGGCGTGATCTTCTTGGTGGTTGTGATCTGCCGGGCATATTTTTTGACCAGATTTTCCACTGCCTGCACACCGATGCGCCTGTTCTGGATGGAGTAGAAGAGGGCGTGTTCGTGTCCGGCAAGGGGTGTAATACCTTTTCTCACTTCAAGATATTTTTGTAAGGCATCCGCCACTTCCTGTCCAAAGTATACCGTCATCTGATTACCGCCCTTGCGCGTGACTGTTATGCCATAGTTCTTAAAATCGATATCCTCCACATCAAGCCCTACACATTCCGATACACGGATTCCCGTTCCCAGCAGGAGAGTGATGAGCGCCAGGTCTCTTTCCTTCGTCTTCTCATAAAAAGCCTTGCTCTGACCGGTCAGGGAATCTCCGGCGTGCTCGATATAATCAAGCAGCATGGCCACCTCATCCGTGTCCAGACGGATGATGCTCTTCTGATGGACCTTCGGGACATCGATGAGGACCGTGGGGTTGGTGGAGATCATTTCTCTCTTGAAATAGTAGGCATAAAAACTCCTGAGCGCCGAGATCTTGCGCTTCAGCCCCCGTTCACCGTTGGTCTCAACTCTTTTTCCGTTCTTATATACTTTCAGATATTCCTCGTATTCTTCCAGGTCGACAGCTTTTATCTGGTCGAGTACATCTACAGTAAAATCTGTCATTTTCATGCCCTTGAATGCAGGGTTTTCGCTCAGCAGGAATTCAAAAAAGATCCTGATGTCATAGGCGTACGATATCCGTGTTTTAGCGGAAGTGGTGGCATCGATGGAACGAAAATAATCCCTGCAGAAGTCCGGGAGTGTCCTGAGGACTTCGCGGAGGCGGAGGGTGTTATCTATATTCATTTGTTCGTGGTAAGTTACTCTGTCCATAATATCTCCTTCTCATGTATAGAAAAAACCATGGGGTTTAACGTATACATTACGATATTACACCTGTGTTTACATAAAGTCAATAGAAAGACATGGGCCGGATCTCTGTCTTTTCTGAAATCGGCTACTATTAGAAACGCAAGAGAGGGCTTCACGTGGAGAATCCGCGGAGCCCTTTTCCGTTACTTCGCTGTTCCGGCGCAGATTAAATTCTATAGGCCCGATTTCAGCGGCCGTATATTACAAGTGTTTTCCGGTTCGGCGCAAATAATTCTTGATTGATGTAATTTCAGCGGTCGTCCTATTACAAGCATTTTCCGCTCCGGCGCAAATTATTCCTAATTGGTGTGATTTCAGCGGTCGTTATATAACAAGTATTTTCCATTCCGGCGCAAATAATTCTTAATTGATGTGATTTCAGTTGCCGGCAATTTTTTCACTTGGCCCAGATTATAGCTTCTCATATCGTTTTCAGCGGCCGACTAACAATACCTGTTTTTTATTTCGGCGTAGAAAACTTGTATATTACATATTTTCAGATGCCGATCTTATATACGCGGCTACTGTTTTGGCGTAGATAGAATTTAAAAGACCTGATTTCAGCGGCCGGTAGTGCATTGACTCACATTCATCTCCACGCTATTGACTTTTCAGGCAAAGTTATGTAAGATAATGCGGTATTAGTTCAAGATATTGAACTGATCATTATTCTGATACATGTTGATAAAAGGAGAATTTTACATGTCCGATTCAGAGAAAAAGTCTGTGGATGGTAAGACTGTAGAGAATACTGCTACAGAGAAAAAAGCTGCAGACAAGGATCCTGCAGAGAATAAGGCTGCGGAGAATAAATCTGTAGAGAATAAAGCCGCCGAGAATAAGCCGGTGGACAATAAGTCTGCAGAAAATAAAGCCGCAGACAATAAATCTGCGGAGAATAAACCTGCAGATAATAAGCCTGCGGAGAGCAAACCTGCGGAGAGCAAACCTGCGGACAAGAAGCCTGCGGAAAGCAAACCTGCGGACAAGAAGTCTGCGGAGAGCAAACCTGCGGATAAAAAACCTGCTGAAAGCAAGCCCGCGGACAAAAAACCTGCAGGAAATGCCGGGGCTAAGCCCGCTCCAAAGCCCGCTGCGAAGAAGCCGGAAGGCCTCAATCCGGAGGCGGCTTATGCCAAAGCTCAGCAGTTCCTTCTGGCGGATGACAAGATTACCGACAAGTCCTTCCGTCCCGACAACTTCAAGACCGCTGCCAAGTACTTTAAGCAGGCGGGAGATTATAAGGATGCAAAAAAGAAGGCTGAGGAATGCCTGAAAGCTGCGGAAGAAGCTCGCGAAGCATATGTAGAAGACTATTATATCGAGGGCAAAAGACTCATGGACACGGCTAAGACGCCGGATGAATATGAGACAGCCAGAAGACAGTTTGCCAAGGTTGCGGGCTATAAAGATGCGGATGCACTCGCTAAGCAGTGTGATGAAAAGCAGGAAGCTCTCTATATGAGAAGAGCAAAAAGGGTGCGCTTCAAGGTGATTCTATTTGCAGCAGCGATCGTACTTATCATTGCTTTTGTAAAATCACCGTTATGGCACAGAATGATGGGTGACAGATTCTCCGGCAATCAGGCTTCCGAAGATAATATTCCAGACAGCGAAAAGCATGGAAACGGCAACTATTTTGAGCCTGCCGAGGCAGAACCGGGAGATAAAGTCACCTTCGGCCTCTATGACTGGCGTGTGCTGGAAAGGGAAGACGATTCGCTGCTTCTTCTGATGTCCGGTGCAGAAAAGCACGAGGAGACCAGAGGGCGGGCATATAACGACACTCTGGAAGATACGACCTGGGCCGATTGTACACTTCGTGCATGGCTGAACGGGGAGTTTTTGGAGAATGGTTTCTCGGAAGAAGAGAGAGAAAAGATCCTTCCACAGGAATGTGTGAATCCGGACAACAAAGTGTATGGTACCGAGGGCGGCGAAGATACCGAGGATAAAGTAACGCTTCTTACCGGAGATATGTATGAACAGTATCTTGAACTGATCAAGACTATCTCCATGAATTTCTGGATCCGCGAACCGGGGTATACACAGCAGAATGCGCAGTTTGTGTCTCATCGCAGAGAGGTTATGCCTTATGGGTATGGCGTGGACTGTGACAGGTTTTATGTTATTCCGATGATAAAAATATCTGTAAAGTGATATAAAGAAGTAGAAGGGGATGTTTCTCTATGAGTCATTTTTTCTCGCAAAAATGACTCATAGAGAAACATCCCCATTTATTCATTTTAAAAACTCCTTCATCGCCGCGACCATCTCCTCAAGTTTATTATTGAAGCAATGATCATCATCCGTGATAATACGCAGTGTGGCATTTTCGTACAGTGCCGCAGCTTTCTTTGAGTAGAAAACCGGTACAGATTCATCGGTGTCCGCATGAACCAGCAGCACGGGCTTTTTAAACTTACGGATAGCCTCCTCGACAGGAAGAAGCTGTGCGACGCGCAGATAATTGCCTCCCAGGACTTTTCCGTCGGGGAATTCCACCCGGTCGGGAATATCCTCGGGATTGAAAGAACAGCCCAGCATGGAGCCTGTACGTGCGCCGTCGCGGATGACAATTGCGGGGGCAAGTGGTATAATGGCTTTAAGGACATCGCGTTTCATGGCTCCGACAAGTATCGTTGCGAGGCCGCCCTGTGAATGTCCGCACAGATAAAGGTCTGTCACAAATGGAAGCGCGGCTGCGTAGTCCACGACTGCCAGAAGCTCATCAAGCCACTTGAGCAGGTTGTGATCCTCAAATTTGCCGTCGCTTTGACCGTGGCCGTACATTTCAACCCTGAGAGCGGCCATGCCGAGCTGTACAGCCAAATTTGCCGCTGCGATAATATGGTTTTCCTCCATATGTCCGGTAAAGCCATGAACGATGATCATCAGAGGAAACTTTTCTGCATTTCCCTGCGGAAAATCGAGCTTGGCGTGCAGGCGGATCCCGTCGTGAGTGATGAAGAATTCCCGGTTTTCCATATTGCTAACCTCCTTTAAAATGAAACAGGGCGGTTCCTAAATTCATGTGATATACATGATTTTCCAGAAATCAAAATCCCGATGCCGGCCTCATAACTTATTTACAAGCAGGATACGGCGGAATTTCAAGAAGTCCATATTACGCGGCTCCCTAACATGTATTTTAACATATGTTTTTATATTCGGAAACAGAAAAATAATACAACATAATTTCTATATAATTAAGGAAGGAATATTTTGATTGATGGACGATAAATGTCTGAATATTCTAAATAAAATCAAGAAACATGACAAAGTACAGGAAATGAAGAAATTCATTCAGCACGGTGACACATCCACATTTGAGCACTGTGAAAAAGTCGCAGATCTCAGTTACCGCATCAATAAGCGGCTGAACCTGAAAGCGGACGAAGAAACGTTGGTCACAGGCGCAATGCTGCATGATTTTTACCTGTATGACTGGCATCACAAAGATGACGGTTCGCATGAACTGCATGGGTTTATTCACGCAGAAAGAGCTTCAAAGAATGCCGAAGAATATTTCAACGTAAACGAACACGTGAAGGACGTGATCAAATCACATATGTGGCCGCTGAACATCACCAAGGTACCTAAAACAAAAGAGGCCTGGATAGTGTGCGCGGCAGATAAAATCGTATCGGCAGGAGAAACGATAAGACGAAAAACACATAAAAATGATAAAGAAGTAAATACTGCAGATCAGGAAGAAAAAGGACCTGAAAAAAGCTCTGTTTATGATAATCAGTCAAAAGAGGCCAAATAGCCTTAAAAATCCCTCCTATCTGTTTGAAAAACTCGGGTTTGTCGTATAGATCCATGGAACAGGGGGACGGTTCCCTGTTCCGGGTGAGAATGCTTTCAGCTATCGATCGATGCTATTTCTACACTTGGAACGAGGAACCGTCCCCCTGTTTCACATTTTTATTCTACTTCTCTAAGCAGCTTATCCAGCTTTTCCCTCTGTTCCTTAGTCG
>CAMNGN010000045.1 GCA_946538475.1 uncultured Blautia sp. | reverse complement strand
TATGATAGGGGTCTCCAAAACCTTTGGTGGGAGTTCGATTCTCTCATCCCCTGCTCCTCAAAAAGGCTGTCGCATTCGCGGCAGCCTTTTTTCCGTTACATTTCACTTACTATATTGTTGAGCCATACCCGCTTTTTCAGCAGTATATATCCGACCAGACATTTAAGCAGATCGAGCGCCTGTATGATCGCATAGATCGCAACGATATGGAGGCCCGTGAACCTTGTCAGCAGGTAAGCCGCTGTCACGCTGAACACCCAGATAAATACGCTGTCGAACAGGAACGTGATGATCGTTTTCCCGCCCGATCTGATGGTAAAGTATGCTGCGTTGAGGAACGCGTTGTGCGGCATTGCAAAGGCAAGTACCATGATGAACCACACGGCAAGCTGCTTTACATCTTCACTCGTGTTGTAAATATTGGGGAAAAACGGGGCGACGGCAAGGAGCAATGCTGCCGTTACGGTGCAGCTGAGGACGGAGAACATGATCAGCTTGCGGTCCGTATCCACCGCCTCATCCATCTTTCCTGCCCCGAGAAGCTGCCCGATGATAATGCCGACGGCGCTTCCCATTGCGATCATAACGATGTTGAACACGTTGCCGATCGTGTTGGAAATGTTCATTCCGGCCACAACGTTAAGCCCTCTCACCGAGTAGCACTGCGAAAGCATCGCCATGCCGCCCGCCCAGAGCGTCTCGTTGAGGAGAAGCGGAAAACCCTTGATCGTGATCTTTTTGGCAAGATCCGCAGGCACCTTCAGTGTGCGGTAAATTCCGGCAAGGTAAGGCATCTTCTTTGTATGAGTGTGGCTCCAGACGAGCACGATCATCAGCTCGATGAACCTTGAAAGCACCGTCGCCGCCGCGGCGCCGACCACTCCCATCTTCGGAAAGCCGAACTTTCCGTAGATCAGAAGATAATTGAACACCAGGTTCACAAGCACAGCCGTAACGCCTGCGTTCATCGGCAGGATCGTCTCGCCGCACTCCCTCAGGGTGCTTGTATAGACATTGGTGAGCATAAACGCAGGCAGGCCGGCGAGCATCACCAGCAGGTAGCTTTTGCCGTATGCCAGCGTGGCGGCGGCTTCTCCCGCCTCTCCGCTTCCGGTCAGATAAAACCCGATCAGTGTGTCCCCGAACAGCATGAACAGTACTGTCGCCGCTCCGGTGAGCAGCACCGAGAGGAGCAGTTTATACCGGAAGGTGGTCTTCACACCTTCATGGTCGCCCTGTCCAAAGTACTGGGCCGTGAATATCCCTGCCCCCGACACACCGCCGAAGATGCAGAGGTTGTACACAAAGAGCAGCTGGTTCACGATGGAGGCTCCTGACATCTGCTGTGTACCGACCTGTCCGATCATGATGTTATCAAGCATTCCGACAAAGTTGGTGATCCCGTTCTGGATCATGATCGGGACCGCGACAAGCAGGACTTTGCTGTAGAACTGCCTGTCTCCAAAGTATTTATCTCTGAAAGACATTTTTATAAAAAACCTTTCCTTATATAATCCGATTAGATGCTTGATTAACATACATTATTTTGTTACATTTGTAAAGGAAAACTATATAGTGACGATGTGAATCGTTTTGAGATTGCGGACACAAGACAGTACATACGGGCCCTGAGAGTTTGGTTCGTGATCGGAATTAAAAAAGAGAGAAGGAACCATTTGCGAATGATTAAAACTGTGATCTTTGATATTGACAATACGCTCTATGATTATGATGCATGTCACGCTATAGGCTATGAAGCTCTTGCCGACTGCGCCTGCGGTCTTTACGGACTGTCACGCGCAGATTTTGACCGGCTCTACCCGGAGTCTATGGCGGTCATCAAAGAGAGGGTCGGCGACAGGGCGCCCATTCACAGCCGGGCGCTTCGCCTGCAGGTATTTCAGGAGCTGATCGGGGTGCATAATTACACCCAGGTGGTGCAGATGTACAGAGCCTACTGGGAGCCTTTTTTTGCGGAGATCAAACCTTTTCCCGATGTGATCGAGTTTCTCCGGCTGCTGAGACAGCGCGGCATAAGGACCGGAGTCGGGACGGATATGACGGCGCTTATGCAGATACGAAAGCTGTCCGTGCTTGGCATGGATGATCTGATCGATTTTGTGGTGACCAGCGAGGAAGCCGGCGCGGAAAAGCCCGGCGCGCCTTTCTTTGCGCTGTGTCTTAAGAAGGCTTTGGCTCCTGCGGATCAGTGTGTTTTTGTCGGGGATAATATTAGAAAAGATGTTAAAGGGGCGCTTTCCTGCGGGATGAATGCCGTGCATTTTTACAGGCCCGATGCGGTTCCCATTCCGAATTCGGAGTCGGAGTTTGAGGTGGCTGAGGGGCAGAGGTTTGTGAGGGTGTCGTCGTATGCGGAGATGATCGAGGTTTTCAGGTGAGACAGGAAACACAGGGGGACGGTCCTTTTGTGTTCGTGCACAGGTGGGAGGCGCACATAGTGCGCATCCCCTGTGGCACGAACACAAAAGGACCGTCCCCCTGTGTTTCCTGTTTCACCTGAACAACCCTATCGCCTCACGTATCTGCGACACGAAAATCAGGCGGATGCCTTCTTTATTTCTCACGGCGCTCCTGCACACCTCGGGCAGGATAACGGTCTCGAAGCCCAGCTTTTTGGCCTCCTGCACGCGCTGGTCGGCCATGCCCACGGCGCGGATCTCGCCGGAGAGGCCCACTTCGCCGAAGACCATCGTGCTGTCGGGGATCACAAAGTCGCGGTAGCTGGAGGCCAGGGCCATGCATATGGCCAGGTCGACGGAGGGTTCGGTCATTTTCATACCGCCGGCGATGTTCACATAGGCGTCCATATCGCCCAGGCTCAGCCCGGCTTTTCGCTCCAGCACGGCCATGAGAAGATTGACTCTGTTGAAGTCGGTACCTACGGTGGTGCGCCGCGGGATCCCGAAATTTGTGTGGCACACCAGTGCCTGGATCTCCACAAGGATCGGCCTGGTTCCGTTCATGGAACAGGTGACCACGGAGCCCGAACTGTTCTGCGGTTTGCCGGAGAGCAGATATTCTGATGGATTGATGACCTCCTTGAGGCCTTCGTTGTTCATCTCGAACACACCGATCTCGTTGGTCGATCCGAAACGATTTTTGACTGCACGGAGAATGCGGTACGAAGCATGCCTGTCGCCTTCAAAGTAGAGCACGGTGTCCACCATATGCTCAAGCACACGCGGGCCTGCCACATTTCCTTCTTTCGTCACATGTCCGACGATAAAGATCATCACGCCCAGGCCTTTTGCCAGCTGCATCAGCACATTGGTGGATTCACGCACCTGAGAGACACTGCCGGGTGCGCTCCCGACCTCCTCGTCGTACATGGTCTGGATGGAGTCGATCACCACGGCAAAAGGCTTTTTCTTCTCGATGACGTCCCTTACGGCATCCAGGTTTGTCTCGCAGAGCAGCTCCATGCTGTCGCTAAAAGTACCGATGCGGTCCGCCCTCATGCGGATCTGCCGCAGAGACTCTTCGCCCGAGATATAAAGGACACTCGTCCCCTGACTCGACAGATTGCGGCACACCTGCAGAAGCAGCGTAGATTTGCCGATGCCCGGGTCGCCTCCGACCAGGACCATGGAGCCGGGTACGATGCCCCCGCCCAGGACCCTGTCCAGTTCGCCGATGCCGCTGGTCTTTCTCTCCTCCCGGTCGAGCGAGATATCTTTAAGGATCACCGGCTCGCGGGAGGAAGCGCGCATACGCTCTCCCGCGGCTGTACGGCTCTTCTGCGGTGCCACGGTCTCCTCTGTAAACGTGTTCCAGCTTCGGCAGCCCGGACACTGTCCCATCCATTTTGGAGATTCATATCCGCATTCTTTGCAGAAAAAGACTGTCTTTTTACCTTTCATTTTATACTCGCACGATCCTCACCGAAACACGGTCCGCGCTCGAAAGATCGACACTGAAGGAAAGCTTGCCGCCCAGGTTTGTCTTTACCACACCTGTGCTCTCGCCGTCGATGAACACCTCGTATTCGGAATCGGCTTCCATCTCTACGGTGATCTGGGAATCCTCCGGACCTTCTACGCAGAAGCTCATCTCATCGCCGCTCTGGGCCAGGCCGGTCACTGCGGTTCCGGGCACGGACTCGTAAACAAACATCTCATTCTTCTCGAGCTTTGTGATCTCTTTGAACGTCTTTACTTTGTACAGATCGCCCCCAAACGGGAAATCGGACAGTTTTGCTTTCTGTGAAAGCTCATAATCACCAAAACTCAGCGTGCCGTTTTCTTCTGTGCGGAGCAGTTCCTTGATTGCTGCCATGTCTGTTTCCTCCTGATTATATCTTTTTAAAGTTTCGCTTTTTCTTTTTCCGCCGTAAATGTGAGGGTCTTATCTTTGCCCTTCACCGTCACTGTGTCGCCTCTGTGTACATTTCCCTCCAGAATTTCGTTGGCCAGCCGGTCTTCGATCTTTGTCTGGATCGCCCTTTTGAGCGGACGGGCGCCATATTTGCTGTCATAACCCGCCTCGCACAGGATGTCCTTTGCTTTCGGCGTGACATTCAGGGTAATGTTCAGCTGTTCCAGACACCTCTCCTGCAGTTCTTTGAGAAGGATGCCCACAATACTGCGGATCTCCTCCCTGCCGAGTGTGTGGAATACCATGATCTCGTCGATACGGTTGAGAAATTCGGGCTTAAAGATCCGCCTGACTTCTTCCATCACCCCGGATTTCATCCGTTCATAATCCTTTGCCTCCTGATCGCCCGAGACAAAGCCCAGCCTTTTCGGCTCGATGATCGTCTGCGCGCCGGCGTTGGATGTCATGATGATGATGGTCTGCTTGAAATCGACTTTGCGCCCGTGGGCATCGGTGATGTGCCCGTCGTCCAGCACCTGAAGCAGGATGTTGAAGACGTCGGGATGCGCTTTTTCGATCTCGTCAAAAAGGATCACGCTGTAAGGATTTCGCCTTACTTTTTCGCTCAGCTGACCGCCTTCTTCGTATCCGACATAGCCGGGCGGAGACCCGATCAGCTTGGAAACGCTGTGCTTTTCCATGTATTCGGACATGTCGACGCGGATCATTGACTGCTCACTGCCGAATACCGCCTCGGCAAGGGCCTTGGAAAGCTCGGTCTTGCCGACGCCGGTAGGTCCGAGAAACAGGAAGGAGCCTATCGGCCGGCGGGGATCCTTTAGCCCCACCCTGCCGCGCTTGACGGCCTGCGAGACTGCCTTTACCGCCTCGTCCTGCCCGATCACTCTCTTGTGGAGCTCGTTTTCGAGCCTTGCAAGACGTTTTGTCTCGCTCTCCGTCAGACGCTGCACGGGGATTCCGGTCCAGTCCGAAATTACAGATGCAACATGGTCCTCCGTCACCTGCATGGCGCTTCCGTCCGGAGAATTGCGAAGCTTTTCTATCCTGCTCTCCAGATTGTTCTGTTTTTTCTGCGCTTCCCGCGCGGCTTCTATATCGGCCTCTCTGATGGCCTTTTCCTTGGTCTCTTTCAGTTCGGCGATCTGTTTTTCGAGCTTTTCGACCTTTCCGCCGTCAGTTCCGCCGCTGCCCAGCCGGACTTTTGCGGCAGCTTCGTCGATCACATCGATCGCCTTGTCGGGCAGGAATCTGTCGCTGATGTACCTTTCGCTCATGGAGACCGCGGCTTCGATCGCCTCGTCCGTGATACGCACCTTGTGATGCGACTCGTAATAAGGACGCAGCCCTTTAAGTATCGAGACAGATTCCTCTACGGAAGGCTCCTCTACGGTTACCGGCTGGAAACGGCGTTCCAGAGCGGCATCCTTTTCGATATATTTGCGATATTCTTCGAGCGTGGTGGCTCCGATGATCTGGATCTCGCCGCGGGACAGGGACGGTTTGAGAATGTTGGAGGCGTCAAGCGCACCTTCCGCCCCGCCTGCTCCGATGATCGTGTGGAGTTCATCGATAAACAGCAGGATGCCTCCCGTCTCTCTGACCTCATCGACCACATTTCTGATGCGTTCCTCAAATTCGCCGCGGTACTTGGACCCTGCGACCATCCCTGCCATGTCAAGGACGACAAGGCGCATATCTTTCATACTCTCGGGCACGTTTCCCGAGACGATCTTCTGCGCAAGTCCCTCCACGATGGCTGTCTTGCCGACGCCCGGCTCACCCACCAGACAGGGATTGTTCTTGGTCCTGCGGCTGATGATCTGCAGCAGTCTTCCGGTCTCCCGGTCTCTTCCGATCACGGGGTCAAGCTTTCCCTCTGCCGCCAGAGCGGTCAGGTCGCGGCTGTACTGGTCAAGAAAAGGAGTTGCTCCGTTTCTGCGGCCCTGGCCCGAGCGTACGTTCTGGAATTCCATATTGATGGAATCGTTGTCGTAGCCCATCGCGGTGAGAACCGAGACGTACAGCTTCTGGATCTGTATTCCCATGGTGTACAGAAGCCTGGTTCCCACGCAGTTTGTCTGTTTGAGCATGGCAAGCAGTATGTGCTCGGTTCCGATCTTTTCGTGCCCCATGCCTGCCGCTTCTTCCTCTGCTGCCAGAAGAAGGCTCTCGGCCCTGGGGCTTAAGGAAGGCTTGCCCGGCACGACCGCGATATCGGTCGGCGCGATCAGCTTTTCGATCAGTTCGGTCAGCTGATCTGCATCGGCTCCCATGCTTCGCATGACTTTGCCTGCCGTTCCTTCCTGTTCTGTCAGAAGGCCCAGCAGGATGTGTTCTGTTCCTACATAACTGTGTTTACATTCTGCGGCCGCCGCATGCGCAAGTTCAAGCGCCTTTTCGGCCTGGCCGGTGCGTTCTTTCTGCATATATCCTCCCGCACTGATCTGTTCGAAATATAGTATTAAGTATATTCATCGTATATCTGATCTATCAGTTCATGCACGTCCTCACGGCCTACATTTTTGCACAGGCCCCGGGCGATGAGTACACGAAACTCATCTTTCATACGTTCCAGTGCTTTCATCCTGTCCACATCCACCGAGATGACCGCGCCTTTTCTGCGGTCCATCTGTATATAGCCTTCCTGCCGCAGCAAAGCGTACGCCTTGTTGACGGTGTGCATGTTTATGCCGATGGTATCGGCAAGCTGACGGACCGACGGCAGCGGGTCGCCCGACTGCAGCCGGGAAGAGGCTATACCCATGATGATCTGATTGCTCAGCTGCAGGTAGATCGCCTCATCACTGTTAAAATCTATCTCTACGAGCATATAATCCCTCCCGTCTTTTTTGTTATATACATAGTAGCACATTGGCAGGAAATTGCAAGCAAAAACAGAGCCTGCCCTCCAAAAAGAGGCAGGCTCCGGCCCCGGTCTTAACGTTTATCAGCTTTCAGGTGTCTCCTGTACTTTCTTCTTCAGCTCGATCAGCTTCTCAAATCTGTCCTTGTCAAACATCAGATTGTATCCCATCGGGTTGAGGACATATCCCTCTGCCGATTTGATGGCCACCTGCGGAAGCTTCTCAAAAGCGACTTTGACCGCACCGATCTTTTTTCCGCGGGAGAAACGGCCGAACTCCATCACGTCGGAGAAGAACGGCTGAAGCGTCTTTCCGTCCTTTGTCTTGATCGCTGCCATGTTCAGCTTTTTGGGGTCCTTCTCGTCGGGAGTCACCGCGATGAGGAACTCGGAGCGGATCAGGTTTGCCAGGACTTCCTCCTCCAGTTCACGGATATTTCCGTGCTGATCCTTCGGCACCGGTCTTCTCAGCTCCTGCAGGAAATATGCGGCGGAGAGCTGAAGAGAGGGGTTGAAAAGCGGGCGCTTCTCAGGTGGAAGCTTGCTCAGATCCTGCATCTTCGTCACATCGTCGAGTTCCACCTCGACTGAGCCTTTGCCGTCCTGCAGCACGATGGAATTGACACCCATCGCATGAAGTGTGCTGTAAAGCATCGGGAAATTCTTTCTCTCAAATTTCATGCCGAGGATCACATTTTTATTCTCGGCAGCTGTTTTTCCAAACTCCTTGATATCTTCTTCGCGGGTAAAAATCCACGCCTGATCGTTGAAGCTCTCCTCATCACATGTCACATAAGGCAGATTGGTGGCTCTCGAATATGCCACAAACAGTGCCTCATTGGTCTTCAACGCTTTGATTGCTTCCTGTTCTGTCATTTTTTCATTCCTTCCTCACGCTTCATCTATCGCTTTACCGATATCATTTCGCATATATTTATTGGCAAACTGTATCCATTCTGTTGCTTTATAGGCATTTGCGCGCGCTTCTTTAAGGTCTTTTCCCTTTGCCGTGATGCCGACCACACGGCCTCCGTTTGTCACGATCTGCCCGTCCAGGAATTTGGTTCCGGCATGGAAGCAGTAATATCCGTCCTTTCCGGCAAAATTTTCAAAGCCGTACATCGGGACATTCTTCTCGTATTTGACCGGATATCCGTCGCTTGCCAGAACCACGCATACCGCCGCATTGTCCTCGAACTGCAGGTCTACCTTGTCCAGGGTTCCGTCCACACAGGCTTCCATCACCTCCAGGATGTCGGTCTTCATGCGGGGAAGGACCACCTGCGCCTCGGGATCGCCGAACCTGGCATTGTACTCCAGCACCTTCGGTCCGTCCGCCGTCAGCATCAGTCCAAAGAAGATGATCCCCTTGAAGGGTCTTCCCTCCGCGGCCATGGCGTCGACGGTCGGCTGAAAGATCTTTTCGCGGCAGAATCTGTCGATCTCGTCCGTGTAGAACGGGCTCGGTGAGAAGGTTCCCATTCCGCCTGTGTTAAGGCCTTTGTCTCCGTCGAGGGCACGCTTGTGATCCTGCGCCGAAGTCATCGGGCGGATCGTCTTTCCGTCCACAAAGGTGAGCACGGAAACTTCGCGTCCTGTCATGAACTCTTCGATCACCATGCGGTCGCCGGCATTTCCGAACTTTTTATCCTGCATGATCTCGCGCACTCCGGCTTCGGCTTCTTCGAGTGTGTTGCAGATAAGCACGCCTTTGCCCAGCGCAAGCCCGTCCGCCTTGAGGACGATCGGAAACTTTGCCTCCGTTCTCAGGTACTCCAGTGCCTTTTCGGGATCGTCAAAGTTTTCGTAGGCTGCCGTCGGGATATGATACTTTTTCATCAGATCCTTGGAGAAAGCCTTGGATCCTTCGAGGATCGCCGCATTTTTTCTCGGCCCGAACACTCTGAGTCCTTTTTCTTCAAAAACATCTACGATGCCGCCCACCAGCGGATCGTCCATGCCGATGATGGTGAGATCGATCTCTTTTTCGGCCGCAAACGCCGCCAGGGCGTCAAACTCCATCGCGCCGATCGGGACACACTCTGCATATTCCGCTATGCCGGCGTTTCCCGGAGCGCAGTAAATCTTTTCTGCCTTCGGGCTTTTGGAAACACTCCACGCGATTGCATGCTCTCTTCCGCCGCTTCCAACGATCAATATCTTCATTCTTTTACTCCTTTACCGTCACAAGCCCGTCTTCTATCTTCAGCCGATCGTTTGCGATCAGGTCGATCGCGCGCGGCAGGATCTGCCACTCCGCCTGCTCCATGACTCTCCTCTGCAGAGTCTTAGGGGTATCATCAGGCAGCACTTCCACCGCTTTCTGCAGGATGATCGGCCCGGTATCCGTGCCTTCATCCACAAAGTGTACCGTTGCTCCTGTTACCTTCACGCCCCTCTTCAGGACCCCTTCATGGACCTTAAGGCCGTAATAGCCTTTGCCGCAGAACGAGGGGATCAGCGAGGGATGAATGTTGATGATCTTCATGGGGAACGCCTGCACGATGGACGGCGGTATCGCCACCAGGTACCCGGCAAGCACCAGCAGATCGAGATTTCTTTCTTTCAGTGCCGTGAGAAGTGCCTCGTGGAACTCCTCCCTGCTGTCATAATCCTTCGGGGAAATCAGCAGAGCTTCGATCCCTTTATTCTTTGCTCTCTCGAGCGCGTAGGCACCGGCATTGTTGCTGATCACAACCGCGATCTCGGCCCCTGTTATCCGGCCTTCGTCCATCGCGTCCATCACAGCCTGCAGATTTGTTCCGCCGCCCGACACCAGTACTCCGATCCTCAGCATAAGGTCACTCCTTTTTCGCCTTCTTCGATCTGTCCGACCACATACGCCGTCTCGCCTGCTGCCTTCAGCGCTTCCATCGTCTTGTCCGCATCATCGACTGACACGGCCAGGATCATGCCAAGGCCCATATTGTAGGTGTTGTACATCATTTTTTCTTCGATTCCGCCGGTACGGGCAAGAAGTCCGAAGATCGGCGGCACCGGGTAGCTGTCTTTTCTGATCACTGCATGCGTGTTATCCGTCAGCATACGCGGAACATTTTCATAGAAACCGCCGCCGGTGATATGGCTGCAGGCATGAATGCGTACGCCTGCCTCTTTTACGGAGCGAAGTGCTTTTACATATATCTTTGTCGGACGGATCAGCGCGTCGCCGAGGGTCGTTCCCAATTCCTCATAATAGGTTCCCAGTGACTCGGCTGTCATTTCGAACACTTTCCGCACCAGGGAGAAACCGTTGCTGTGTACGCCCGATGACGCGATGCCGATGAGCGTGTCCCCGGCTTTAAGCTCCGCGCCGGTGATCATATCCTTTTTATCTACGATACCCACGGCAAAGCCGGCCAGATCGTATTCGTCCTCGGGATAAAAGCCCGGCATCTCTGCGGTCTCACCACCGATGAGCGCTGCTCCGGACTGCCGGCATCCTTCAGCCACGCCTGACACGATTGCAGCGATCTTCTCGGGATAATTTTTTCCGCATGCGATATAATCCAGGAAAAACAGCGGTTCTCCGCCCGCGCAGGCAATATCATTCACACACATGGCCACACAGTCGATGCCGACCGTATCATGGCGGTCCATGATAAATGCCAGTTTAAGCTTGGTTCCGACGCCGTCGGTGCCGGAAACCAGCGTGGGCTCATCCATATCCTTAAACGCATTCATCGAGAACGCGCCGGAAAAGCCGCCGATCCCTCCGAGTACTTCGGGCCGCATCGTCTTGGCGATGTGCTCCTTCATGAGTTCCACCGATCTGTAGCCGGCTTCGATATCCACTCCCGCTTTCTTATAATCCATATTAACCTCCAATATTAATAATCCTTGTATCCGGTCTCCTGAAGACGGGCATCCTTCTTTTCTACCTGCGCTTTCAGATCCGCGCTGTATGCTTTGAGGCGTCCCAGAAGCTCACTGTCCGAGACAGCCAGTATCTTTGCGGCCAGAAGAGCGGCGTTGGCTCCGCCGTTTATAGCAACCGTTGCGACCGGAATGCCCGATGGCATCTGTACGATGGAATACAGTGAATCTCTGCCTCCCAGCGAGGTCGTGTGCATGGGAATGCCGATCACCGGGAGCGGGAAGATCGCGGCGCACATGCCCGGAAGATGAGCGGCCATACCTGCTCCGGCGATGATCACCTTGAGTCCTCTTTCCTCTGCTGTCTTCGCGTAATCAAAAAACACATCGGGCTCTCTGTGTGCGGATATGATCCTCATCTCATAATCGATACCCAGCTCATCCAGCACCGCTGCGGCTTTGGCCATCACCGGCATATCGGAGTCGCTTCCCATTACTATTCCTACTTTTGCCATCTGTATCTCCTTTCATCAGAGGTATACGTGTTGTCTGAAACGTTAGTTAGTCTTCGTCGAAGGGGCGGTTAAGCTCCTCCGTTCCCGGCAGAACAAATCTGCCATCCGTGATGATCGGGGTCATTTCACCCTCATCATCGATCACCGCAATGCTGCCAAGTTCATCATAGGGAATGGTGATGTCGGTGTGGCATCCGTAGTAGGCCATGCTCAGGTCCTCTTTACGGAGCGCCGAAATCTCGTTGTCCCTCGCGATGATCTCCTTGCCGTCCGGGTTATAGACAGGAGTGTCCTCCTCCCAGCTGTAGCAGGTGTCGCCGACCGCAAAGTGAGGTCCCATCTTTTCCGCGATCAGTATGGGAAGACGGTCCTCGATGCCCAGCCGCCGTGCGCTTGTGTAGGCTGTGGTGTTTGTCCCGATGGCAAACTCTCCCATCGGTATCTTGCGATGATGGTGAAGAATGTTTTCTTCTATATATTTACGGTTCTCTTCTTCTGTCTCAAAATTGTCGCAGCTGTAATCGATCACCTGACCGCAGTCGAACACCAGCGTCAGGTTGCTGAACTGCAGCCCTTCCAGATACACTTTGCTCACATGGAGAACGCCGCCTGTCCCTGCCAGCACGGGAGAAGTGAACACCTCGCCGAGAGGGATATTGACATCTGCCACGCAGTTCTCAAAGTTCGTCTGTTTTTCGGGTTTTTCCAGTTCGTGAAGATGGATCAGGAGGTCGGTCTGATTGTCTCCCTTTCCTTTGATCTCTACCCACTCACAGCTGTCCAGCGTATCGATGATGGTCTGCTGTATGCGCTGATACTTCTCGTAGTCGAGCGTGTTGATCTTTACGATCTCTCTGAATATCTCTTCGTAGGGCTCCCCGATCTCACAAAGCGGGAAAGCAATGATGGTAAAGCTTCTCTCCTCGCCCGGAATGTACCGGTTGGTGATCTGCATCGCCTCGTTGTTATAGTCGATCTGCAGCTTCTGCTGCTCGTCGGAAAGTGA
>CAMNGN010000044.1 GCA_946538475.1 uncultured Blautia sp. | reverse complement strand
CCGGGTTGCCGGAGATTTTGAGGTCACGGTGAACTGAAAGAACGGTCTGCCCCGGATTACCGGAGATTTTGAGATCACGGCTGTTACTAAGGTGATCTGTCCCCAAAGTCTGCTATTTTGCCGGCCGGAAGAACCGTCCCCAATGACCGCTAAATCACCGGCCGGAAGAACCGTCCCCAACGTCCGTCCCCAACGTCAAAAACAAAATTACAATTTCGCTCCCGTATAATCTTTTCAAAAGAAAGAAATAAGCGGCAACGCCGCGGGGAGGCAGAAATGGCAATGAAAAGAGTTATTCGTTTACCGGAGCAGCAGTATATTACGGAATACCTTCGCCGAGCGACAGATCTGGAGTACGACCGCTATTCCATGGAAAAGATCCTGGAAAAGCTGAAGAAATCCTTTGCCGTGAATAAGTCAGCGATGGAAGCAAAGGAAGGTGAGCTCGCCCAGCTCAATGTCAATGCAAGGCAAATGCAGCAGTCGCTTAATGTAATTACGCACTCCGCAACTGTCGGCGAAGTCCTTTCCAGGGCATTCGCAGTCGCGGGAATCATTTTCGGAGTCATGATACTGGAAAGTTTTCTTGGTTTCGGTATTCTGACTATCCTATTAGAACTTGTCGGTGCAATGTTCGATGGAGCACTCGGTCCTGTGATACTAATCTTCTTTGTCGCTCTTCCACTTCTCATTTCCATTATGCACTGCAACTCAGTCGCGGATGAGAAGAACGCTGCGGATCGGATTGATAAACAGAGAAAGCTCGAGGATCTGCGCAGCAAAATCATAGAAGCGGACGAAGCGATCCGTCGCTGCCGTATGCGGAGTGTCGGTCTCGAGAAAGAAATCGGCCGGTGCGTGGTGCAGTACAGCTCTTTGAACAGAAGCAGAAGAGCCTTTTACAGCAATGGACTGATTCCGGAAAAATATCAGGACGCCGTACCTATGTCTACAATGTACGAGTATTTTACAACACGGATCTGCTCAACGCTCGACGGTTACGAGGGCGCTTTCGCCAGGTTCGAGTACCAGGTCCGTCTCGACCAGATCGCATCTTCGGTCGACCAGATTTCCCGTAAGATGGATACGGTCATCCGACATCAGGGAAGGATCCTTCGCAAAATTGAAGAAATTGATCATCATATCGAAGATGTGATCACAAGGGTCGAAGAAAACGGAAGCCGTCTGTCTAAGATGCAGCAGAGTATGGATAACATGAGGGGAAGTCTCGACCGGATCGAGGGAAACGCAGAGCTTACGAAATATTATTCGGAAGTAACTGCCCGCTGCGCACAGTATCAGATGTGGAAAGAAGGTTATACGTATCATCGTTATCTGTGATATGATACCTTTATTGAATGTTCCTGTCAGCATGATTTCTGCGTCCCGATACAATACTTTTAGGAGACCTATGAGCACAGAAGACAGAATTGTGGCTGCACCCTCGACAGAAGTAGAAGTCATCCTCGACCGACGTTACCGGATCCTCAGAAAGATCGGAGAAGGAGGTTTCGGCGTTGTTTACGAGGCCGAAAACCTTCATACAGGGAAAAGAGTCGCCATCAAAGAACAGAAAACAGGAGATATCAGGCGCTTCCTTCGGGAGGCGCGCATTTTGCGCGACTACGCGGACGAACCGAATATCGTCACGGTCCTCGACAGTTTCGAAGAAAATGAAAAAGCCTATCTCGTCATGGAATACATTGACGGAAAAACGTTGGCGAAGGCGGTCCGGCAGAACGGAAAATGGCCGGCGGAGAAGGCGGTACGGGCATTTGTCCCGGTCATGCATGCGTTGGAGCGCATGCATAAGTCGGGCGTGATCCATCGGGATATCAGTCCGGATAATCTCATCATGCGGCCGAACGGGTCGCTCGTCCTGATGGATTTCGGAGCGGCAAAACAGGAAAATGACACTTCCGTCACGCAGGGAGCTGTCTACAAATCCATCTATTCCCCGCCCGAGCAGCGGGAAGCAGACGCGATCACCCGAAGCACAACAGACGTTTACGCTCTCGCGGCGACACTGTATTTTGCCATCACCGGAACAGAGCCGGAGGATGTCCTTTCGAGACTTCTTTTCGATGAGCTGAAAAAGCCATCGGAGGCAGGCAGCGATATCCTGCCGTCGGCGGAAGCAGCCATTTTATCCGGCATGGAGCTCCGGCCGGAGAATCGGACACAGACCGTGCAGGAAATACGGGAAGCACTCGAGGCGGTCTATCCGGATCTTACGGAGGAAGAAAAAAACGCAATCGCGGAAAAAAGGAAACGTCGGAAACGGATCATTTTCGGCGTGATCGCCGCAGTCGTCCTTATCGCAGCAGCAATAGTCTGGGTTTACCGGATTCCAATCCGGCTTTCCATGATCGACACGGTGGTCCTGGAACTGGACGGAAGCGAGATGACGCAGGACGACTTCCGGGAATGCGATGCAAATGCCGCGAGACGGTTCCATGCGCTTGCCGACGGAAAGCCCTACCTCTGGAAGGAAGATCCTCAGACACAGCGCATTTCCGTGACGTGCGATAAAACAATCTTCCAGGAGAAAAACCCTCAGTTCTGGATGCGGTACACCGTGACAAGGCCGATGCGGCTGTATCTCAGCACCCGGAATGAAAACGGGGATGAGACAAAATTCGGCCTCTTCTCACAAACGGAGGATATCGAAAGTGCCGGACCGGTCGGGGAGGATTTTTTCGTGACGTTTACAAATGCGGGCAGGAAGCGTCTTGGGGACGTCCTTTCTGCTGAAGGGATCGAAGTCCGCTTCAATTTTGACAGTGAGGAATACAAAAACGGATATGGTTATCTGGGAGGATACACGGTCGGTGACGGAAAACGGATCCGTGTGCCGGATCCCTCTGAAATTGGCTTTCTATTGCCGCATGCGCTGCAGACGGATCTGCTGACAAGGACCCCGTCACCGAAAGCCTTTTCTGTCCAGACAGAATGGGAGATCCGCTGGGAGGACCCGGATACGACGCTTTTCCCCGGAAAGAATCAGCGGAAAGAGATAAATATCCCGGGAAAGACGATCAGTCTCGAGTACAGCACCTATGCCGATCCGGCAGAGGAGGTTGCCTATGACCCTGATGTGCTCAGTTTCCAGGGAATTCTAAAGAACCGGCTGGACAGTCTCGGAATCCCTTATGCAGTCGGAATTCCTGTGTATGCGTCAGACCGGTATGTCGTGAAAGTGCCGATCGAATCCGTACACACGGAAGAACTTGCATTGCTGGGGGAGAGCCTGTATTCGGAGATGGATCTCGGAAGCCGATATACGCTTATTTCCAGATACGAAGAAGCGGTGGTAGACGAGTCGGAAGACGGGAGATTTCGGTTTGGAATCACCCTATATCTTAATGGTGATAAAGAAAAAAGAGAGAAGTATACGGACATGCTTCAGAGTATTGAGAAGCAGGAAGACCCGAATGTATACCTTTATTTTGAAGGAATCCGTATCGCTCGCTGCCCCGCCGCGAAGGCGATCAAAGATCTTGCAGCGGACGGCATAGTCTGGTTCACGGAATGGGAAAATACGATGCATCCCGCGATGGATGCCGGAACAGTCGGTTTCGCGCGCTTTATCGCGATCGCGAATTCAAAAAAGCCTCCGAACACATATACCGGGACCGGCAGCACAGAATTTCGGGATGAGGAGGGAAAGATTATTTTTTTCCCAACATCGGAACTGATCCCGGAATGCCGTTTTCAGGATAAAGAATGGGAAGACCACGTGGGCGCCCTTGAAGAGAGCGGCGCTGCCGGCGCAACAGTGGAAACCTATCGGGCTAACAGAAGTCTGAATATAATAGCCTACGAAATCAGGATCGATCAGCCGGAAGAGGCGCTGGCGCCGTATCTGTCGTTCCTTACGGAAAATATGCTGTACTTTAAGGACGGAACTTTCCAGAATGTCAAGATATACCTTTATTCCGGCACAGAGGAGGACCTTGACAATACTTGTGTCTCACTCACCTGGAAGACTGACATCATGACCGGTGATTTGAACTTCAATGATGTATCCTTCTACCCTGCAAAAAGCGATGAAATGGAAGCCCGCCTGAAAAAGGCATACACGGAAGCCGCTATCAGTTTCCCGTAAGATCCCGCCACCGCTTTTCGCTGTTTTCCGAAGAAAGATATGTCTTGTACAGGTAAAAGTTCTCTTCGGAAAGCGCCATGTTTTCCGCCTCAGTAAGAAGATACATCATCGGATCCCCGGCTTCCATGAAGCCGCAGAAAAAGCGGTCGAAGCCGGCGGAGGGGTCGAGTGACGGGAAACCGCATTCTCTGAGGATTTCCGTAAGCCGCGGAAGATCGATCCGGTGCTCTGCCGGTATGCGGCTTTCCTTTCCAAAAAACAGAAGAAACGACAGAAAGGTCGTGCGGTCGAGGTCCAGCTCGCCGCGCAGCACCTTTCTCA
This sequence comes from uncultured Blautia sp., assembly GCA_946538475.1. GTDB lineage: Bacteria > Bacillota > Clostridia > Lachnospirales > Lachnospiraceae > Blautia_A. The sequence goes on along the minus strand of CAMNGN010000044.1, from coordinate 8,186 downwards.
GAAAATTTTCTCCGCTGCGGCCTATCTGATAGGCCGCTTTTTTATTGGACGAGGCAAATGTGATGTCTGCCTCCGCCTCTTTTTTTTCCATTAGATCCGCATAATACGCGATCACCTTCCGGTCCGGCAGACGGCGAAGAGAGGGATCCCTGTGCCGGAGTGCGTCAGCAAGTGCGTGCGCCTCCTTCGCATCGAGTGCACGCAGGTCACCGTAGTACTCCAGCTGGATCTCCAGCCAGTCGGTCTGTGTCGTTTCAAAATAAAACTCCTGATAGGCGCGGTATATCTCTCCGAAAGAAAGGGGACTCTCTTCAATCATGACGGCAGATTCTATCGTGCTGTATTTCTTACGGCTCAGCGCCGTACGGACGCGGAAGACCGAAAGGTATCCCAGTGCGGCAGAGCGGCGTCCCGCCTCCAGTGCGCCGAGATAGGTCTCTTCCTTTGTTTCCAGATAATACAGGAGGTATTTGCAGAAATAGTAGCGCGTCTTTTCACGCACCAGACTGAAGGACTGCAGGTTGGAAAGAAGGAACTCGCGAAATTTCTCCCGGTCTCCTGAAACTTCAGAAAGCTCCCGGGAAAGAAGACGTGTCTTATGCTGCGTCCGGATCAGTTCATCTTCGCGAAGGGAGTTGTCGCTTATATAGGATCGGATATCCAGAAGGGACAATGCGGAAGAAGTAAGAACACGCGAACCGTCGAGAAGGAAGGCCCGTACATCCGCGCAGTCTTCTTCCAGCGACCGCCACTCGTCATAGGAAAGGCCGTGACGGAACGCGTAGATGAGAGACGCTTCCCGGATACTTCGTGCATAGAGCCGGGCACAGCCGTTCTTTTCAAGACGGCTGTTGACATCTTCGAGCGTAAGGTGCTGTACGAAGCCGAGCGCGATGAGCCGGTAACGAAGCGGAATGGCCGCGATAGCCTTCCGGTCGCCGGACAGGCATAGTTCGAGCGGGGAACATTTGCCTACACTGTCGACCAGTTCACCAATCAGGATATCAAATGCACTCCGTGTTGTATTCTTCTTTTCTCCAGCCATAGGGCACCTCCTGCCCCCTATTATACATATCGACTACGATTCCTGACAGACATTTTCAGGAAAAGAAAGTTCCGCAAGCATTTTTTCATTTCCCCAAGGCGGAAAAACAAAGTTACAACTCCCGGATCGTACGATGGATACAGATCAAGAAACAAGCACTCGGGAGATCCGCCATGTATCAGCAGAACAACAATTATCATAAAAAAGAAAATTTTCAGCAGAAGTACGCGCATCATCCGTACACCGGATACAGTCCGAACAGTGCGAACCAATCAGGCGCAGAAAAACATTTGAAGAAAGGTTCCATAAAAGAATTTTGGAAAACTCTTGCCTGCGTTATTATCCTGATCTTCTGCTCGCAGTTCATCATGGAAGATGAGAAGAGTTCTGAACAGAGCTGCATTTGCAGTGAGAACTCGCAGGAAGTGGAAAACGTTTCGATCATGTCGACAAGGGTTGACGGCAAGGATTACTCCTATGCGCACGGTTACTACTTCCAGTTCCTTACATCGACCGAACAAATCGCCTATGAGGAAATGATCGAAGCACTCGAGAATTACAACACCGATGCGTACGTAACGCCGCTTACGGAAAGTTCATGGTTTAACGTGAGAGACGCCCTCCGGTATGATCATCCGGAATACTACTGGGTAAACAACGGTCTCAGCTATTATCTGGATGATGACGCACAAATCCGGCGAATCAAGATCAGTGTCCCGGAAGATGCCAGATACACCCTGCCGCAGCTCAGATCCTATGCGGAATCCGTCGCGGCGAGTGTTGCCGGCTGTAATACATATGAGGCCTTCTTTGCGATTTATACCGACGTCGCCAACATGGCCACATACGGGACGGCGGAAGGCGTGGACGACCAGACTATTTCAGGAATCATGACAGACCACCTCGGAGTCTGTGCGGGGTATGCGGATACGTTCAAGTTCCTGTGCGACGCGGCCGGTCTTCCATGCATCATTGTTGTCGGAATCGCGAACGGCGAAGATCATGCCTGGAACATGATCATGATCGATGGCAGCGCCTATTGGGTCGATGTGACCTGGGGGGATTCGAAATCGGAGGAAGGGTATTACTGGTACAACTGTCCGGAGTTTTACGCCTACTTCTGTGCCGACGACGCGATGCTCATACGGAGCCACTCTATATCCTATACCATGCTCCGGAACGATGGAGATCATTTTTGGGCAGTATACCCGTCCTGTACAGACACGACCTACACCTGGTTCAGCCTTCATGATCTGGTCTTCTCCAGTTATGACGAAGCGTACAGCTATATACTCGGATCCCTGCCTCAAGGGAGCCCGGAATACTGGATGCGGTTCACCTCACAGGAAGAAATGGACCGTATGATCAACAATATTACGCCTGATTTCATCGGTGAGTTATTGCAGGAGGCCGGCGTGTGGTACGGGGAATATCAGTACTATTACAATTATAACACAATGACATTTGCCCTGGAACTGCGGTGAGGATCAGAGAGGGAGAAGCGTTCGATCAGCAAGGCCGCGCGGCGGTGCAGGGTGGCATGCCCATGATTCTTTACCCCGCGGGGCATACGGGGCGAATGCAGCAGGAGGAGCATTTGATTCGAGCCGGCATCTATCCGGTATCGATTCTCGAGGGAAATGGCCGGAATTGCATCGCTCACGTCAGTGAGGGCGGGGTGTGCGGTATACTTGCGTCCCGTTTCTGTACGCAGGACACGCGCTCAGGGATTCTGATCAGCGAGCGGTTTTACTCCGGCCACATCGTGACTGCGTACTCCAAAAGTACCGGATTATCACCTGCGATTCAGGATTTGATGGATATTATCATTGATGCTGCGCCGAGATGAGGCGGCATTTTTTTATCTGCTCTATGAGTTCTGACGATGCCTTGCTTGGTATGGAGTTTTTGTGATATGCGATGACAATAAAAAACTTCGCAGGAGGGTTGAGCGAAAAAGCTCTGTAATCAGTACCCTCGTGAATCGAGGAAGGCAGAAAAGCAATGCCTTTTCCATTTATCACCATGCTGCGCGCGGTCTTAACATCCTCAATTTCACAGAAGGTCATAGGATGAAAATGATATTGGCGGAATATCATCTCGCTGTGATGTGTAATATAGCTGTCGGGCTGATTCAGTATAAAAAAATCATCTGTGAGATCATCAAAACAAATGCCGTCACATATGAACTTCTGAGTACAGCGGTGATGCATAGGCATAGCGAGTTGAAGCTCCTCCTCCCACAGAGGGATGAATTCCAATGCTGCGTGGGTGAGATTCTGTGTCGGAAGCACGGCGATGTCTGCCATACCGTTCATGAGGTATTCTTTTGCGATTTCTGCGGGACCGGAGAGGGTGGAAACAAAAATATCCCGGTGAGTACTTATATAATCTGTCAGCACTTTTCTCATCTGAGGAACGAGTGCGGGGTTATACATTATTATGATCTGTTTTCTTCTGGTCACATTGCTCTTTCGAATGTCACCAAGAGCTTTGTCGTAAAGGGCAAGGGCAGATTCTGCCCCGTTCAGATATATTTTACCGGCATCGGTCAATACTAACCGGTTTCCGTTCCTTGCGAACAGTTTTGTCCCTAATTCTTTTTCCACCTTTCGAATACTCTGACTGATGGTTGACTGTGATACGAGTAACTGATCTGCAGCACGGGACTGACTGTGTTCTTTGGCGACTGCTATTATGTATTCAACATTGTTAAAGCTCATTTGTTTTCTTCAATCTCTGATATCTTTCATATATTATGTTGGAATATTCGCTGTCAGGCGGAAGATAAAGCGGATTTTTCCTGTCGTTTTCCATGGCAAGGCAGGCAAAATACTCCTCCTCAATGCTGAAAGGTCTTCCTTTTTTGTGAATCAGACCAAGATGCATGTAGAATGACGGCGTCAGAGAAAAGCATACGACGTCGTTGCTCTTCGCAGCGACTGTTCGCGGAAGAAAGCCGATACCGAACCCCTCGCTCACCATATTCAGGACTATCTGATTGTTGGCTGTCTCATAAATTATTAAGGGTGTGAGTTTCAGGGAATGCATGATACTGTCGCTGATTGCCCTCACAGTCGTGCCATGGCTCATCATTATGAAAGGTGAGTCGATGAGCTGTTCGATATTGATCACAGGGAGTTCAGGCTCATTTTGCATCGCCAGGGCTGCTGCCCTGTGCAGCTTAGGAACAACGACTACAATTTCTTCTCTGCTTGTCTGTAGATAATCGAACTTGCCGCTTTCAAGATCGCTGAAGGTTCCGAGCCCAAAATCGACATCACCATTGTCGACGGCCAGAATGAGTTCCTTTGAGTAGTGTTCGTGGATGTTGATTCTTATCCCCGGAAACCTTTTCGCAAAGCGAGGATAGATCTTTGAGAATAAAAACGCTCCGCGAAACGGTGTTGCGGCAACTTTAAGAATAATAGATTCTCTGTTATGCAGCTTGTTGATCTCCAGATAGGTCCGGTCGTGGATGTCAATAATCCGCTGCGCCGTATCAATCAATATTTTTCCTTGAGGAGTGGGATATAGTCGCTTTTTTTCCCTGTAGAAAAGATCGGTTCCGAGCTGCTTTTCAAGAGTGGACAGAAAGACACTGAGTGTAGGTTCCGAGATACAGAGCCTGTCAGATGCTTGTGACAGGCTCTGCTCCCGTGCAATTGTAGTTATGTATATGAATTCTTTAATGTCCATATTGGTCCTGCTGTGAAAGTTCCCATAGCGGGGAGGGACTGTAATCGTACTGATTGCTGAATGGCTATGCCTCAGCGAAGGTGCTTATCCCAGAAGCGGAGCATCAGTTCTTTGGTAGAATCCTGGAAGAACTCCCGCGTTCCGTGACCTGCGTGATGGATCATATAGTAGTCGCAGCGATTCTCCATACCGGCTTTGCATATTGCGTCATAGAGCAGATCACTGGATGCCGAGGGAGGAACAAGTGGATCATTATCGCCATGCAGAATCAGGATGGGCGCCATCTTGTCGCTTATATAATTCGAAGGGGTCGCTAATGCGGCACGTTCATAGATCGTTGCAGGATCGCCTCCGATAAGAGCACCACCGTGTGTATCCTCGATGCGATGCCAGCGGAATTTCGAATCAGAAAATCTTGGGATCTCGAGATCCATGTTGGCCTGAAGGTCAACAGGACCGAACATATCGATGACGGCCTGTACGTCTGAGGAATAGCCGCTCCACTCGTCTGTGATATTATCAGACGTATTCATGCCTGCCATAACAGACAGGTGGCCTCCCGCGCTTCTGCCAAAAATCCCAATGTGATCAGGGTCGATTTCGAACTTAGCGGCATGTGCCCTGAGAAAACGGATCGCGGTCTTTATGTCCGTGATCTGTGCCGGCCATTTGCCCTGAGAACTGCTGCGATAATAGATTGAAGCGACTACATATCCGGCTTTTACGAACTCCGGCATTTCGCCGAGCATCAGATTTTTATCTGCCCCGCGCCAGCCGCCGCCGGGAACAAAAATTAAAAGTGGTTTTGGAGTATGGTCTTCTCTTGGATCATCCTCACCGACTGCCAGCCGCATTTCGGAATTACCGTTCTGAACCATGACAGACAATTTCAGATCCAGGGGATTGCCGTCAAGATCTCTAACATGGGAATAAACGATATTGTCGACCAGGTTAATTGTTTTCTTTTCAAATCCGGGATCAAATGTTCCTCTCATTGCAATCTCCTCAATTATATACTTTTTTATTGTGGTTTTCAGTGGAATTTAAGCGGAAAACTGCTCTCTGTCCCGGAAACTTTTCAAGAAAGCGGGCATTCCAGAGAGCCGTCTCCGTTCTGAAAGATGGTCAGAGGGCTTACTATGTCAGGCGTAAACCGGGAAGAGCAGGGTTGTACTAATAATAAGCGATACAACTTCCAGAATAAACAGAGGAATTGTGAACTTGAACGTTTCTGCGACCTCATAATTGCCGTTACCGAAAGCAATCATTGCACCGGCGCAGCCCGTTGGCATGACGTACGCCATCCATGCGGAGCAGGCGGTGACAAGGACGACAGTCTGAACATTAAATCCGCCGGCCAACGCTGTGGACGCAGCAATCGGGATCATGAGAGCCATTGTCCCCATGTTGGAGAGGAAGTTCGTCATGACCGCTGTAACCAGTGTGAATACAGTGATAACGAAAATAGGAGCCGGATGTCCACCAAGGATCTTAAGGACGGTGTTACCTATCAGCTCACCGACACCGGTCGCACCGAGAATCGTGGAAATGGAGGACATTGATGCGATGAGGAACACGATATCGCTTGTGATGGTTTTTGTAACTTCCGGGATGCCACACACACCAGTGATAAGGAATACGCATACACCGAGGAGAGGAAGAACATTCTGGACATCGCTCGGGATCTTTCCGGAAAGGAAGAAAGAAATCATGATAACGAAGAAGACGGCAAATACAATGATTTCGTGTTTTTTAGACATCTGAACGGATTCTTTTACTTCCTTGACATTTTCCTTGCTGATTTTGTGTGTAGGCAGGTTTTTCATGAAGAGCATGCAGTAGATAATTCCTGCGAGACCGGGAATAAATGCTGCCTTGGCATAGTCGCCGATGCCGATTGCGTACTCCGGTGCAACACCTTCGAAGAAAGCGTTGATAGTGCCGGGCATTGTCGCGCCCATGCCGATCGGAATCTTAGAGGTCCAGATCGTATTGAGAACGCAGACTGCGAAGAGCATTCTGGAGGGAGTCAGTTTGCTGTCTTCATCGAGTGTCTCGCAGAACAGAAGCATGATGGAAAGGCATGCTACCTGCCCCATGAGCTGTGAAAGCAGAATCGTTGCGCCAAAGAATGCAAGTACGACAATGATCTCGTTTTTGCCCTGCAATTTTGACATAGCCGCGCGGATTCTGCTGATAATGCTGGTCTTAGAGAGCTGTGACGCGACAACGATCATGCTGGCGACCATAACAGTCGTGCTGCTGGAAAAACCACTCATGGCAGTCTTGAGATCGGTTACGCCTAAAAGGACCAGCAGACCTACACAGAACATACCGGTAAGGCCATAGGGAAGTTTGTGAGACAATAGCATGATGACCAGAAATGCAAGTACGCATAGTGTGATAATAATTTGTGGTGTCAAAGTTGAACCTCCTTTGCGTGTAATGTGTTTAAAGCGACATTTGATAATCAAATGATACCTTCAGCAATGCTTTGGAGGGATGAAAACAGGCTATTAAAGCTATAAGCAAAAACTACAGATCGAATCCGGTGTATCACAGTGTGAGATGCCCGCCGCCTCTTCTTCCGAGGCAGGCAGTTATCCACAAGTTCCTTTTTCTGCTCTGTTTCGTATTTCGGGAAACGGGTGAGGTATTTCCTCTGGTTGTGGGTATATCTTACGGCACCCTTCATCCTCTCCGAGATGGCGGGGCTTCCGGGTCGGTCGATTCCGGGAATGAAAAATACGCGTCCGCCTTTTCCCTTACCTTCGTCTGCCGGCCCTGCAGGAGGTCTCCAGCGCGGCAGGTGCGGGGGAGGGGACCGGACGCCGGGGACGGTTCTGTAGGCCGGGATTTGGGCGGACGTCGGGGACGGTTCTGTGGGCTGGTCTTTTGGCGGACGTCGGGGACAGTTCTGTAGACCGGGGTTTGGGCGGACGGCGGGGACAGATCTCCTTTAAAACAGCCTCTCTATTATTCTCGGGTCTGCTGCTGGTTGAAGTGGAGGTTTGTGTCTGGCTACCGGAAAGTTCTCTTTAGGTTTGTTGTTGGCTGGAGTGGGAATCTGTGCCTGGCTGCCGGAAAACTCTCTTTAGGTCAATTGTCGGCTGATGTGGGAATCTGTGCCTGGTTGCTGGAGAGTTCTCTTTAGGTTTGGTGTTGGTTGAAGTGGGGATCTGTGCCTGGCTTGCCGGAAAACTCTCTTTAGGTCATTTGTTGGCTGGAGTGGGGATTTGTTCTTGGTTGCCGGAGAGCTCTCTTTGATCCAATTGCTGACCGTAGCGGAGATCTGTCCCCAATGACCGCTATTTTAACAGCCGGAAGAACCGTCCCCGACGACTGAAAAGGCGGTACTCGTGTGAGCACCGCCTCTGTTTTTATCTATATTTATTTTATATACGAGGGTACGAATTACCGAAGAAGGCTGTCTGCGATCCAG
>CAMNGN010000043.1 GCA_946538475.1 uncultured Blautia sp. | reverse complement strand
GCATCGCCTCGTTGTTATAGTCGATCTGCAGCTTCTGCTGCTCGTCGGAAAGTGAAAGCGCCGCGGAGTGCGTCACGGGGGAGAAAGGCTTTTCACCGAAGGTCTCGATCACCGCGGGCCCACCCAGGACGCCTGCAAGCTTCTTTACTTTATCATAGGATACCTGAAGTGCGCGCAGCTTTTTCTTTACCAGATCTTTTGTGAGGAAAAGAGAGATGTCATCCTTATGATCATAGGCGAACTGCGGGTTAATGTCCCCGCCGATAAATCCTCTTTTTTGAAGACCTCTCTTATTGATCACATGCACAGCGCACCTGTGGATAACGGGGCGAAGCCCCATCGAGCTGAATTTGATGATCGCCGACCTGATCATCCGCTCGAATCCCAGATGATACTCGATATCTACGGTCTTCTTTTTGCGGAGATTCTTTCGCGTGACCTCGAAGCCTTTGCGGTAGCCTTCGGCGTAAACCTCGGCCAGAGAATCGACTTCTTCCTGCGGCATTGCGTTAAAAAGTTCCGCCGCCCTGATCTCGTTCTCTCCGATATATTCGCCGAAGCGGTACAAATACCGAAGGTCCGTGAGATCGGAGTCCATGATGATCCGGTAAGCAAAATCAAGATCGGGGTCCACCAGGCTGCGGGTCCTCTGCTCCATCATGTCCTGACAGTAATCGTTGACGTAGGAACTCAGGATCCCCTTTATATCGTCAGCCTCAGGCAGCTCTTCGCCGCCAAAGGAACAGTACACTTCGAGGAAAAGTTCCAGAGCAACGGTCATATTCCCGGCATCCTTCTCGTACGCGAAGCCGATGCATCCGCGAAGCTCCGCATAGAGGAACGATAAAAGTGCTCCGTACTCTCCCAGTTTTTCTGCGGCGTAGTCCGGATTGCCCCAGCAGGTTTCGTAGTTGTCGGGACTTACGGCACTGTAAAGAGCGCTGTTTTCCTCGCGGTACCCGGCAAGGTCGGGCTCCTCCTCGCGCTCCATGATTGCGGTCGTCAGCTTAAGAAAGCCGGCGACATCTTTAAAGTAACTGCGAAACGGCTCCGGTGCGGTCTCCTCGTTCGGGATCTCTTTTATGCGTGCCGCCGCAAGTTCATATCTTTCCATCAGTAATTCGTCCAAAATGTTTCTCTCCATCTATTATCTTCCCAGCTGAAAAAGGCCGAGCCAGCCTACCAGCAGTATGCCGTTCACGATCGAACCCACAATACATGTCGTATGCTTTTTGCCCGCCTCGGAAAAGCCCGCCAGGCCAAGGCCGAAGCCGTAACAGTTGAGCATCATCGCAAAAATGCTGAGCACTCCCGGAATGACCGCTGCTTTTCCGGGAAGTCTGCCGGAGAGCAGCACCGCCAGCGCAAACAGAAGCAGGGCCGCGCCACTCAGTATGACGGACAGTCTTCCGCGGAATGAATCCTGTTTTCTCGCAAAGGAATATCGGAATCTTCTTGCCATAAAAAGGTTTCCTCCGATCCTGCTGTCAGATCAGCATATCCTTCCTGATGTGAAGGAGTCTGCCGCCGTTTACGATCATGATCACTCCGGCTGCAATTCCGAAAACTGTCATCAGAATACCGATCACCAGGCTTCCCGCTCCGGTGAGCCCTATGGTATTATACTGCTTCTCGTTCATCGCAAAGCCTCCTTTTAAGCTCCGTATTTTTCGTAGTAGCTGTCTATCTTGCTCTTCAGTTCGTCGTCGATGACGATCTTTCCTTTATATTCTTTATTGTAGAGATGTTCCACTACCTCCGCCATCGTGACGATGGAGGCAGTCTTGAATCCGTATTTTTCCTGCATCATGACAAGCGCGCTCTTATCGGTGTCTTTTCCTTTTTCCATGCGGTCCACCGAGACGATCAGCCCCTGCACCGTGATGTCGCCCTGTGCCTTTAAGATCGGCATGGTCTCCTCGATGGAAGTTCCTGCCGTGGTCACGTCCTCGATGATCACCACACGGTCACCGTCCTTGATCGGACTTCCCAGCAGTATGCCTTTGTCGCCATGGTCCTTGATCTCTTTACGGTTGGAGCAGTAGTTGACGTCTTTCCCATAGAGGCTGCTTACTGCCATGGACGCGGCAACAGACAGCGGGATTCCCTTGTACGCAGGTCCGAAAAGGACATCAAAATCAAGGCCGAAATTGTCCTTGATCGCTGCCGCATAATACTCTCCGAGTCTGCGAAGCTGTGTGCCTGTGCGGTAAAAACCGGTGTTTACAAAGAATGGAGTCTCGCGTCCCGATTTGGTGACAAAGTCACCGAATTTCAGAACATTGCTGTCGATCATAAATTCGATAAATTCCTGTTTGTAAGCTTCCATCGTTTTCCCCCCGTTTATCAGACCGCACCTATAATGCTGCGGATATCCTCGATGTTCTCTTCTTTCATAAAATCTTCTATTCCGCGGACGATCTTCAGCGCCGCATAAGGATCGGCAAAGTTTGCCGTTCCGACCGCCACTGCCGATGCCCCGGCCATCATGAATTCGACGGCGTCCTCCGCCGAAGCGATGCCGCCCATGCCGATTATCGGGATCGAGACCGCGTGCGCGACCTGATACACCATTCTGACAGCCACCGGTTTGATGGCCGGGCCCGAAAGGCCTCCTGTGCGGTTTGCCAGCGCAAATGTACGGCGGTGAATGTCAATCTTCATTCCCGTGAGCGTGTTGATCAGAGAAACCGCATCGGCTCCGCCTGCCTCGGCCGCCCTTGCCATTTCGGTGATATCTGTGACGTTGGGGCTGAGCTTCATGATGACGGGCTGCTTTGCAACACTTTTTACCTTCTCGGTGATCTGCTGCAGTGCCTTCGGGTTCTGTCCGAAAGCGATGCCGCCTTCCTTGACGTTCGGGCACGAGACGTTGATCTCCAGCAGATCCACCTTCTCATCCGCCAGTCTTCTGACGACTTCGCAGTAGTCCTCTTCTGTCCTTCCGCAGACATTTACGATGACTTTGGTGTCATATCCGGCGAGAAACGGAAGGTCTCTCTCGCACATCACATCGATCCCGGGATTCTGAAGACCGATCGCGTTGAGCATGCCGGATGCCGTCTCGGCGATCCTCGGAACAGGATTGCCGGGCCACGGAACATTCGCCACACCTTTGGTGACGACGGCGCCGAGCTCTCCCAGATCATAAAACTCGCTGAATTCTTCGCCCGAGCCGAAGGTTCCCGAAGCGGTCACGACCGGATTTTTTAATTCCACACCGGCTATGGATACTTTTGTACTGATCATAGCTCCACCTCCGTGCTCAGGAATACCGGTCCTTCTTTACAGATCCGTTTATTGTGAACATTGGTATGCGCGTCTTTTTCGCGGGATGCGCACACGCAGGCAAGGCAGGCGCCGATGCCGCACGCCATCCTCTCCTCCATGGACACATAGCAGAGAATATTCTTCTCCTCTGCATACGCGGCCAGAGCGCGAAGCATGGGTTTGGGCCCGCAGGCATAGATGCGGTCCGCCTTGATGTCTTTTCCGCGAATCGCATCGAGCACGTTTCCGCGGGTTTCCACCGAGCCGTCCTCGGTGGCGATATACACTTCTCCGTATCGTTCAAATTCTTCTTTTAAAAACAGGCTGCTGTCGCGATAGCCGAGCACGATCCGGCATTTTGCTTTGAGCCTTTTGGCCGTCTCCAGAAGCGGAGGAATACCGATGCCGCCGCCCACGAGCATGACCGTCTCGCTCTCAGCGACATCGGGATCGAACCCGTTGCCGAGAGGGCCTTCTATGCGAAGGGAACCGCCTTCTTCGGTGCGGGAAAATTCTTCCGTTCCTGTTCCCTTCCCTGTCACACGGTACACCAGCCGCAGGATCCCGCTCCCGGAATCTGCTCCGCAGATACTGATCGGTCTGGGAAGCAGTCTGCTCCTGTCATTTGTGTAGACCGAGACAAACTGTCCCGGACGTGCTTCTTTTGCTATATTTTCGGTCTGCAGACACAGATCGAAGATTCCCGGGGAAATCTCTTTCTGCGATATTACCTTTGCATTTTCCACGTATTTCATCGTCAGTTGTTCTCCAGTGCGCGGTTGATGTCCAGGATCATGTCCTCGGCAGCTTTTCTCGAGGCGTCGGCATAGCCTTCTTCTCCGAATCCGGCGTATTTTTCCTGCTTCCAGGCGGCGATGATGCCTCTGGAGGAATTGACGATCGCTCCCAGTCCGTCAGGATTGAAGAACGGAGCCAGATCCTCCGCCTTGCCGCCCTGCGCACCGTAACCCGGGACCAGAATGTAGGCTTTCGGCATGATCTCTCTTAATATTTTTCCCATGCCCGGATATGTCGCACCGACGACGGCTCCCACGTAGCTGTAGCTCTCGCCCATCAGGCTGCTGCCCCAGGCGGCTACCTTCTCACCCACCCACTCATAGAGCGGTCTTCCGTCGATCAGGCGGTCCTGAAACTCGCCGCTCGACGGATTGGAAGTCTTAACCAGAACAAAGATACCTTTTTTCTCCTCGGCGCACACTTTGATGAAGGGATCGACGCCGTCCGTGCCCAGATAAGGATTGACGGTGGCAAAGTCTTCACCGAAAGGAGTGAGCTGCGCCGACCCGATCTTTACTTTTCCGAGATGGGCGGTCGCATATGCCCCCGAGGTGGAGCCGATATCGCCTCTCTTTACGTCACCGAGGACAATGAGTCCTTTTTCGTGGCAGTAATCCACCGTACGCTTAAAAGCCGCGACTCCGGGCACGCCGAACTGTTCGTACATCGCGATCTGCGGTTTGACCGCCGGCACGATGTCACAGATGGCATCGACTATTCCCTTGTTATATTCAAAAACGGCTTCGGCTGCTCCTTCGAGTGTTTCGCCGCAGGCAGCAAACGCTTTCTTCTGAATATATTCAGGGATGTATGAAAGCATCGGATCCAGACCGACAACGACGGGCGCATTTGTCTCTTTGATTCGTTTTACCAGTTTATTGATCATGATTACCTCCGGTCTGCCGATCTGTATCGGCCATGTGTTTCGGTCTGTACTGCTGCTTTCATCATTATGCTTTATATACTGTTTTACCTGCGCAGATGGTGCGGACGACGCGGCCTTTTACCTTTCTGCCGTGGAACGGTGTGTTTTTCCCTTTGGAGACAAACTCATTTCTGTCGATGGTGTACTCCGCCTCGGGATCGATCAGCACCAGGTCCGCGGGATGTCCTTTCGCGATCACGCCGCAGGAAAGGCCCAGAATGCGGGCAGGGTTGTAGCTCATCTTCTCGACAAGCTGCATGAGGGACAGAACTCCTGTCTGTACCAGCTCCGTGTAGATCAGTGAGAAGCTCGTCTCGAGCCCCGTTATTCCAAAGGCGGCCGTCCGCATGGAGCCTGACTTGTCAGCGCGGGTGTGCGGCGCATGGTCGGTACTGATCACCGGAATACTGCCATCCGCCAGTGCCTCTCGGAGCGCCTGCACATCTTTTGGCGTACGAAGAGGCGGGTTCATCTTAAAGTCCGGGTCGTCCCTCTTTATATCATCCGAAGTAAGGATCAGATGATGCGGGCAGACCTCCGCCGTTATGTCTTTTATTCCTTCTTTTTTCAGCATCTGCATCAGGCGGGCCACACCGTATGTCGAAACATGACAAAGATGAAGCTTTGCGCCGGTGTCGAGAGCGAGCATGACATCTCTTGCCGTGATCGAATCTTCAGTCTCGTTGCAGATTCCAGGCAACTTAAGCCGCTCGGAATTGCTGTCCTCGTTCATGCAGCCTTTTCCGCGCAGGTCGATATCCTCACAGTGATCCAGGATCGTCAGGCCATATTTCTTTGCTTCCAGCATGGCTTTTCTGAGGACCGCCGCGTTCATCACGGATTTTCCGTCCTCCGAGAGCGCAGCCGCGCCGGCATTCTTCATGCCGGAGATATCGGACACCTTCAGTCCTTTCTGCCCTTCCGACAACGCGCCGGCCTGGAGCACGTGCACACAGGCAACCTGCTCTGCTTTGTGCACCACATACTCCACGCGGTCTCGACAGTCGATGACCGGCGAAGTGTTCGGCATGGCAACGATGGTGGTAACACCTCCTCGGGCAGCGGCTTTTGTCCCCGATTCGATGTCTTCCTTCTCGGTCTGCCCAGGATCTCTCAAATGCACATGCATGTCCACAAGTCCCGGAAGGACCAGGAGGCCTTTTGCATCAATGATCGTGTCGCAGGGATCGAGTTTGTCGATGCTGTCTTTAACCGCATCGATCATATCTTCTTTAATATATATGTCCATTATGCAGTCTGTCTGACTTGCCGCGTCGATGACCCGGCCATTCTGAATCAATATTCCCATACGTAAACCTCCGTCAGATACATCCGGTTTTTTCTCTCACCATCATACACGAAAACAGTTCTTTTATAAAGCCCCATTTATTTTTCTTTTATTCTTGACATTTCAGACATTGGGTAATATAATCAGTGCGTATAAAGACAATTTGGTAGATTATTTGATGTATAATCACTATTTTTTAGAGATTATATTTGCTGGATATAGTCTGTAAAAACTGGTGATTGTTTTTTTATGCACCAGAATATCTATCATCTATGGTATGGAGGTACTGAAATGAATAAGGGAACAGTGAAATGGTTCAATGCGGAAAAAGGCTACGGTTTTATCACCGGAGAAGACGGACAGGATGTGTTCGTACACTTTTCTGCAATCAATGGAGAAGGCTTCAAGTCTCTTGACGAGGGACAGGCTGTGACATACGATCTTACCGAAGGAGCCCGCGGCATGCAGGCATCCAACGTTACCAAGCTTTAAGATTACTATCTTCATTATAACAAAAAGCGGTCTGCCGAAAAGCAGGCCGTTTTTTCTTTCTATGCAACAACAAAACTGCGGCCGGATCGGGATCCGCCCGCAGCTTTCATGCTTTACTCTGCCTCTGTTTCCTCTGCGCTGTCTGCTTCGGCTTCCCCGGTGCTTTCTGTCCCGGCTTCCTCGGTGCTTTCCGCCTCAGCTTCCTCAGCGGTTTCTGTCCCGGCTTCCTCGGCGCTCTCTACCTGATTCATAAAATCATCAAGGGCGGTGACATTGAGGTCTGTCGAAACGCTTTCTGTCGCAGTAGTATCCTTTTCTGTCACTTTGGTATATACAGAAAAGCATATCCAACATGCCGCAAGAATGCCTACCGCACCGACAACGATCTGTTCGATCCTGCGCATTCTTTTCTCTTTTTTGATAATATTTTTGCGGTTGGCCTTCTGCTCTTTATAATAATCTACTTTCTTCTGACTCATTTTGAGCATCTCCTTCTTTGTACCTGAACATTTATGTGGTTCTTCCCCCACACAATCCGTGAAAGATTATATCACAGTCGCAGAAAAAAAGAAAGTACATAATTCTCGGAATAGCCGTGTATTTTTGTTTCTCCCGGGGTATAATAGAGAAACGGACCGCAAAAAAGCGGAACCAAAGAGTCCGATCACACGCCGGGCTTTCTTCGAAAGGAGCATTTTCATGCAGTTTTTTGAGATACAGGATGTTAAATCATTTACCGCGGAGCTGTTCGTCCGCGATCTGTTTGACGGATTCGAGCTCTGCGAGGCCGATTTTATCACCTTTGCTTCGTTTCATATCGACGGAAAAATGCAGCCCGACTATTATGACACTGCAGAGCGCGAATCTATGGACGGCCGCGAAAGAGCCTTCTGGAAAGAAATGAAGCCGTTCTGCCTCACGCTTATACGCGGCAAACGGCTTCCTCTCTATTTTAAGATCGTTCTTCGTCTTCCTGCCGGGCACCCGCTTTGTGTCGAAAACCGGATGCTTGCAAACGAAGCCTCCGGTCAGAATCTGTATCTGAATATACGCTACAGCGATAAAAATCTGACATGTACGACCGGCGCCTCCTCTCCGGTATTCGAACCGGGGAAGAAGCCGGGGGCAGAATGGGATCTGCAGGCGCGGTCGTTTCTCAGTCGATTTTTTTCAGATGTTCGGTAAGCATGGCCAGGAACTCTGTGTTTGAAGGGATTTTTTCCAGCGAAAATCCCGCGATCTCTTCCAGTTTGTCTCTCCTGCTGCTATAACTGTGTTGTTTTGCAAATCTGATATTCTGCTCCACCCTGGAGGAGGTGGCCCCGTACTTCGTTGCCACCCGGGGATATATGTCTTTGGTTACTCTCCATTTGCCCGTCTCGCTCTTCAGACACATCTGAAGAGCATCCGTCAGGTAATTGTATCCTTTATAGTTTGTTGTGATCCCGATATCAGACAAAAGTCTTTCAATACGCAGCATAGTTATCCGCGCTCCTCATCGAATACACCTGCAGGTATTATAATGCACAGCCTCGATCATTCTCTTAAGGATGATCCGGACAGAACATCATTTTGCCAGCATCAGCAGAATCTCATTGCTTCTCTGCACAAATTTAGTCATTTCTTCCGGCGAAAGCGGCTTATGGCTGATCATTGCCAGATCATAAAGCTGCTCGCAGATCAGTTTTGCATTGGCCGGTTTCTCTTCTTTTGAAAGAGCTTTTACCAGCGGATGTCCCGCGTTCAGGATCAAAGTCTCCTGTCCGCCGAACATGGACGGATCCATGCCGTACATGTTGTACATCTTCATCATTTCCTGCATTCTGCGGCTTTCTTCAGAAAGTGTGACCATCGCTGCCACATTTGCGTTCTTCAGGTTTTCTACCTTTACTTCGAGCTGTTCCTTGCCAAGGTTCTCGCGGAACAGGTCTCTCAGGGCATCCGCCTGCTGAGCTTCCACTTCTCCGTTCTCGTCCTTCAGTTCGTCGGTCAGATCCGCATCGATCCTCAGGAAACGCACATTCTCGTTCTTCTGCTCCAGGCTTGTGATAAACGGAGCATCGATGTTGTGCTTGAGGATCACCGCGTCTTTTCCGGCCTCGCGGAACATGTTGATGTACTGGCTCTGAAGGACCTCATCCGTCACATAGAAGATCGTCGTCTTCTCAGGCTCTTTTTTCTCCTCTTCTTTCCCGGCCTCGTCTGTCTTCTCTTCGGAAGTCTCCTCGGCCTTGCTCTCTTCTTCCTTGTTCTCCTCAGCCTTCTTGTTCTCCTCGATACAATCTTTCAGCGTCAGATATTTGCCGTCAAGATTCTTGAAGAGAATGTAATCGCTCACCTTCTCGGCAAACTTCTCGTCGCGCATCACGCCGAATTTGATGAACGGGCTGATATCGTCCCAGTATTTCTCGTAGGACTCACGGTCTGTCTTGCACATTCCGGTAAGTTTGTCCGCCACCTTTTTGGTGATATATTCAGAGATCTTTTTCACAAATCCGTCGTTCTGCAGAGCAGACCTGGATACGTTCAGCGGCAGATCCGGGCAGTCGATCACACCTTTCAGCAGAAGCAGGAACTCCGGGATCACCTCTTTGATGTTGTCCGCGATGAATACCTGGTTGTTGTAAAGCTTGATCGTTCCTTCGATCGTGTCGTATTCCGTGTTGATCTTCGGGAAATAAAGGATTCCCTTCAGATTGAACGGATAGTCCATGTTGAGGTGGATCCAGAACAGCGGCTCCTTATAGTCGAGGAAGACCTTGCGGTAAAATTCCTTGTACTCTTCATCGGTGCAGTCGTTCGGGTGTTTTGCCCAGAGGGGATGTGTGTCGGAAAGAGAAACCGGTCTCTTGTTGATCTTCACGCGGTCTCTCGCCGGCGTGATCTCTACGGTTTCCTTTGTTCCGTCCTCTTTCTCGCGCTCTTCCGTCTTTGCTTCTTCGTGGATGTGCTCTACGACAACATCATCCTCGGTGAGTTCAGACTCATCGATGGTCTCGTACTCCTGCGGAGCATTTTCTTTGGAAAGATAAATATCGACCGGCATGAAGGAGCAATACTTTTCGATCACTTCACGCATGCGATACTCGTTGGCAAACTCCACACTGTCCTCGTTGAGGAAAAGCGTGATCTCGGTACCGACGGTCGTCTTGTTGCCTTCCTGCATATCATACTCTGTGCCGCCGTCGCAGGTCCAGTGCACGGGAGCAGCACCTTCCTGATAGGAAAGTGTGTCGATATGGACTTCATCCGCCACCATAAATGCAGAGTAAAAGCCCAGTCCGAAATGACCGATCATCTGATCGTCCGTCGTTTTATCCTTATATTTTTCCAGGAACTCGGTAGCTCCGGAAAAAGCGATCTGGGTGATGTACTCCTCCACCTCATCCGCGGTCATACCGATACCGTTATCGATGAACTTGAGGGTCTTCTCTTCAGGATTGACCACCACTTTGATCTCGGGCTTATATTTCGGCGGGAAGGTATAGTCTCCCATGATCTCCAGCTTTTTGAGCTTGGTGATGGCATCACAGCCGTTCGAGATCATCTCTCTGACAAAAATGTCGTGGTCGGAATAGAGCCACTTTTTAATGATCGGGAAAATATTTTCACTGTTGATAGAAAGATTTCCATGTTTTACTGCCATAATACTCGTCTCCTTTTTTTATCTTTTTATATACTAATACCGAAAATGGCAAAAGTCAATAGAAAATTAGCACTCGATAAAATCGAGTGCTAATAATCCATATCTGTATTCGAATTGCTTTTATTTTCTTCTTCTCCTGATGAGGACCACTACAGCCGCTGCGATAGCCGCGCCTGCCGCTGCAAGTGCTATGATCAGAGGCAGAATGTTGTTATCGTCGCCGGTCCTTGCAGGTCTTACCTGACCGGGGATCGGTGTCATCGTAACCGTTCTTCCCTGGCGCACGGTAAAACTGATCTTACGCACATCGCTCACACCGGTGTTCACCCATGTGCTGCCGTTAAACTGCTGCTGCAGGAAAGTAACCGTGAGCACATAGTTTCCGGGAGCGCCCATGCGGAACGAAGCGGAAAACGGCTCGCAGTCCCAGACTCTGTTATCAAGGACATTCCAGCAGTAAGGCACATAACGGATATCGCCCTGTACCGGACTTACATTGCCGTAGCCTGCACCTGCTGCCGAGAACGAGATCTTGTCGTCCGTGGTATAGACATCTCCGCTGTAAATACCGATGACCTGGTTGCCCGAAGCATCGGGGACGATCGGATCGCGGCCGTTGACCGTGACACGGACCGATGCGATCAGCGGAATATTGCCCGGATTGGTCACACCGCCCGGCAATGTGACTCTGCCGTTGACGATGAACGTCTGCGGTGTCCTGAGCGACGGATCGTATGCGCAGGATGCCACATCCCACGTAACGGCAGCGCTCATATTGCCGCTGTTCGTGCTGATTGTCACCGATCCCGGAAGCCGGAGTCCGGCAACCGTCTTTTCGGTACCGTTACGGATGCCTGTGATGTCCGCCGGATTGATGATCCCCGTCAGAACGATCGTCCTGGCACTGACGATAAAGTTTGCATTGACCGAAGCCGATGCCACGCCGCTTCCTGTCACGGTGACCGCTTCAAAATACTGTCCCTGGCCAAGGCCGGTAAGCGGAACGATCGTAAAGCTGCTTGTCTCGCCCGGTTTCAGTTTGGTGCTGCTAAGCCCGCCGACTCTGAAATTGATAGCCGTTGGCCGGCTGAGTGTCACCTCGGTGTTGCCGGTGTTTGTGACCGTCACCTTCTGTGCGGCAGGCGGATTGACATAGCCTGCCTCCACCGTTCCGAAATCAACGAGAGAACGATCGAGTACTATCTTGTATATTTTCTCCTCCGCCTTGACAGAGAATTTTACCTGTACCGCCGCCAGCAGAAGAATGTTGCCGTCGGCATCCGTGGTGGAGACCGTGAGCGTCTCGGGATAATCGCCCGCAGCAAGGCCGACTTTAGGTCTTACGGTAAATACAGCCGATTCCTCCGGCCCGATCTCGTCCGCGCTGAATCCGCTCACCTCATAAGAAGCAGAGCTCAGCGTATTAAGAACCACAGCGGTGTTGCCTTTGTTGGTCACAGTGAAGGACGCCGCCTCGGGCGCATCCTGATAAGCGATGGTGCGTGTTCCGAAATCGTAGGATTCCGGGCTCACTGTCAGCTTATATTCCTTGCTCGGTTTTGTCACCGTAAATGCGGCATTTACAGAATATGGGCCTCCCTCATCCTTGATCGTGGTGGTCGCTTCGTCATATCCTTCGGGAAGAGCACCGCCCTGATACAGGATGTTGATGGTCTCGGTGTACTCATTGGCGCCGAGGCCTTCCATAGGCCACACCATGAACTCTGCCGCCTCACCGGGGGCAAGTTCAGCCGTCTCAAGCTCAGTCACGTAGAAATACTCCGCTGTCGGCTGATCAAGAAGCACCGAAACGCTGCCGGTATTGGTGACCGTCACTGCCTGCGCCTCGGGAAGCTCCGCATATCCTTCTTCCAGAGAACCAAAGTCGAGCGCTGAAGGAGCGACATCGAGGGACAGGACAAGCTCAGCCTCGGAGACCGGGTCGTCACCCTCGCCTTCTGCAGGGTCATCTCCCTCGCCTTCCGCGGGGTCATCACCCTCGCCTTCCGCGGGGTCATCTCCCTCACCTTCCGCAGGATCATCTCCGGTTTGGGGGGGATCGGTTTCATTTCCCTCTTCGGATATACCTTCATCCTCCCCTGCAGAGTCAGGATCGGGCTCACCTTCTGTGTTCTCTCCGTCCTCGCCGTCCATATTTTCTTCGATGACCTGATAATCATCCTCACCGCCGGTCGTATCCGGTTCCGGCTCCTCATAATCGGAATCCGGGGCTCCGGACGACAGTTCGGCAGACTCCTCCACCTTCATCTGTGCGGTAAAAGAAGCCTCGGCACCCTCGACGGAACGATAGACGATCTCATCTTTATACTCTCCCGGAGCCACGCCCTCTCTCGGCACGATATAAAGGCTGACCGAAGTTCCCGGCTCCAGAGTATCAACAATGTCTCCCACCATAAAATGCTCGGGAGCTATCCCTTCAAAGTTAAGCGGCTCCGTACCGGTGTTGGTCACCGTAAAGTACTGTGCCTCGGACTCGGCAACAGTATCTTCATCCACGGTACCGAAATCGATCTGCTGCGCCTCGTTCTCGAGGGTAACCTCGGCCTGATAAGGCGCAGCAGCGGTCCCGTCCGCTGTCTCCTGCGCGTTACCCGCAGCATCCGTCGTACCGTCTGCCGCCTGCGTCCCGTCCGCAGCCTGCGGAGCCCCATCCTGTGCTTCGGGCACAGGCGTGACTTCCTGCCCCGTCGCCGGATCGTAGATATAGATCTCTTCGTTTACATTCTCCATTCCCGGAACATCTCCGGTCTCCGGGAAGCCCGTCTCTGCGTTCGCAGCCGGAAATTCCTCATAACCCTCCGTGTTCTGCGCGTTCGGATCGATGTACTGCGCGTTCGGATCGGTATACTGCGCATCGGGATCGTTATATACGGTATAGTCCTCGGTAT
>CAMNGN010000042.1 GCA_946538475.1 uncultured Blautia sp. | reverse complement strand
CACTCACCGATGATCTTTTCGAACATGGCCTGAAGCACGGGGAATATCTCGACGTCGCGGTTATAGTTGACGGTCGTTATCCCGTAGGCTTCCAGATGGAAAGGATCGATCATATTTACATCGTTCAGATCTGCGGTGGCCGCCTCGTAAGCCAGATTGATGGGATGCTTAAGCGGTATATTCCAGATCGGGAAGGTCTCAAATTTTGCGTATCCTGCATTGATTCCGCGTTTATACTCGTGGTAAACCTGCGAGAGGCATGTGGCCATCTTGCCGCTGCCCGGCCCGGGTGCGGTCACAACGACCAGCGGACGTGTGGTCTCGATATAATCGTTCTTTCCGTATCCCTCATCACTCACGATAAGCGAAGTGTTGCTCGGATAGCCCGGGATCACATAATGCATATAGACTTTGATCGAAAGCTTTTCCAGATATTTGCGGAACGCATCAGCACTTTCCTGCCCCGAATACTGGGTTATGCACACAGAACTGACATACAGACCGCGGTCGGTGAACTCTTTTCTCAGACGGAGAACGTCCATACCATAGCTGATGCCGAGGTCACCGCGCACCTTGTTCTTGTCAATGTCTGTCGCACTGACAACGATGACGATCTCGGCCTGATCGGAGAGCTGCATCAGCATGCGAAGCTTGCTGTCCGGCTCGAAGCCCGGAAGGACCCGGGAGGCATGATAGTCATCAAACAGTTTTCCGCCGAATTCCAGATAAAGCTTGTTTCCGAACTTGCCGATCCGCTCGCGGATATGTTCGGACTGCATCTTGAGGTATTTCTCGTTATCAAACCCGATTTTCATTAATGCAAGACCTTTCCTTTACCATATCAGTCAACAAAAATACCTTTCCAGTATATCCTTTAAGTCACGTGATTGCAAATGTTTTTTTGTCCCGGGTAAATTTTTAATCCAGCCAGATGGGATCGCTCCAGTACTCCTGCCCGTAGATATCCGTGAAACGGTAGGAGACAAACGCCGGACCATCGCCGATGTAGGTATCGGTGATCTCGGGCTCCCCGTCTACGACCAGCTGCTCTCCCAGATAGTAGCTGTCCTCGAACTCAAGGTCGTAGTTGCAGTAGTTGCAGACAAAGTCGATCACATCGCCGTCCTTCAAAGCAGTCATGGATTTGGGAACAGTCTCTGTTTCGCCGTCCCTGTAGTCAAAAGAAGCACCTGCGACATAGCCGTAAGGATTGTCGTCGTCAAAAATAAGGATCAGGTTGCAGCGGTCCCCGTTCAGATAGCAGGGAACCCGACCGATGATCGTCGTTCCCTCATCGGACGCGGTAGTGCTCACATGGTAAAATGCGACCGGATGCTCGTCGATGGAAATCCAGTAACGGTCAGCACCGGCGGTAAGCACACCCTCGCCGGAGACGGAATAGACCGTATCCATACCAAGGTCGATATACCCTTCACCGTCATCGTAGAAAATGTTTCTTTCCAGGTGATCGACCAGAGCCCACTGCGGCTGGGAAAGCTGCATGGTATATTTGCCCGACTGTGCTGTCCAGGTGAGCTTGTCTGCATCAAAGACATTTCCGTCCAGCATGGAGGCGAGGTCTTCCTCGGAATAGCCGCTTTCTTCCATAAAATCGGTGGAGTAGGAGCCGCTGAGCGATCTTCCCGAGAAGAGGGAACCGAGCAGGTCCATCATGACATCCGAAGATCCGCCCGAAGATCCGAACAGGCTGCTTCCGTACGAATCGAACAGGCTGCTTCCGCTCGAACTTCCTCCGCCAAGCAGATCGTTAAGAGAGTGAGAACCTCCCGACACGCTCTGGCCGGCTTCCTGAATGGCCGCGATTTTTCGGAAACTGTTCGAGTAGCTGCTGCTCAGCTCCAGCGCTTTATAGGTCGCAGTCATGGAATCGGTATATTTGTTCTGGCTCGGGAAATAAACCGCCAGCCCGTAGGAATTGGTCATGTTGGCGCTGGTCCGGTTGTATTTGACCGCATTCAGCACGATTTCCGCCAGTTCTTTTCCTTCCTGTGTCCCAAGATTCCTGGCCAGGTGCACCAGGTCATACTGGTTGATGCGGGATGTTCTGGCAAACTCTCTGGTGTTCTTACGCGCAGAGGCAATGGCGGAGTAATTCTTTTTGTCGAGAAGGTCGTTAATGCCATCCGCAAACGAAGAGAAGCTGTCGGGGAATGTCTCCTTCAGCTCGGCGAGGTCTACCAGCGAAAGAGTGGTGGACTGTCCCCTGGCCTGCCTTGCACTCATATCCACAAAATCGTCGATGATCTGCTTGCCCAGCTCTGTGGTGGGCATGGATGTATTCTTCGAAAGAGCGGTGAGCCAGTTGGTGTAGTACCAGCCTGTGCCCGGCTCAGTCTCCTCGGAAGCAAGAAGGTAATCTGCCGAACCCGAAACAGCGAGAGCGTTCTCCGCGGTTGCCATCAGGCAGGCGTCAAATCCGACAAAGTCAAAGGTAAGGCCTGAATCCTTGAGCGCCTTTTTGATGTTGGGAAGGCTCATCGGGCCGGAACGCTGATGCTTCTGATCATAGCCGTATCCGCTGACGCTGCCGCCGCCGTGATCCCAGAAAATGAGTTCATTACGGTTTGCCGGATAGTTCTTGCCGCACCACTTGATAAAGCGGGTGAGGGTAGCGGGATCGGTCATCACACGGTCCCCGTCATCCTGCACAAGGCACTTGAGTCCTCCGTCTTTGACCTGATAGATCTGATTGGTTCTTGCACTGATAATATTGTTGTTCCACTTGGTACACCCGCCGGTGTAAACGATCACGTTGACCTTGTCCGAAAGAGAAGCCTTGGTCATCTCCACGATATCGGAAGTAGCCATGGAACTTCTCGATTCCAGATCGGTACCGCACATATAAACCATGATCGTGACGGTATCCCTGCCGTTCCCTTTAAGTTTGGTGAACTTACCGGAAGCCTCGGGAGCGACCGAAGTGTTAAGGTCGCCTGTGTTGTTATCATCCCCCCATCCGGTGTACGTTCCGGTGAGGGTCTGGTTGGTCGTACCGCCTGAACTGAACGATCCAAGAAGCCCGGAAAGATCAAGCCCGGATAAGGTATCGCTCAGAAAACTGCCGGAACCGGAAGAAGAGGAGGAAGAGCTGCCAAAGCCGCCCGATCCCGGACTTCCCAAACCACCCGAACCGAATCCTGAGTATCCTCCGAATCCCGAGGTTCCCGAACCGCTCGAATATCCACCGTATCCCGAGGCCCCCGAACCACTCGAATAGTTACTGTATCCCGAAGATCCGGAACCACTCGAATAAGAAGAAGTTCCCGAAGACGACTGACTTCCGGACCCGCCGCCGAGCAGGGACCCAAGCCCTCCGCCACCGCCAAGGAGTACGACCGCAAGCACAATAATGAGTGTGATGGGATTAAAACCACCCCCGCCTCCGCTTCTGCGGGGCCCTCCGCCACCTGAAGAAGGGCTGCCGCCACCGGGCGAAGATCCTTTACGGGCCCCGCCGCCTCCGACACTGCCAACCGGCCCGGTCCCAAGTCCGGACCCACGTCTGTGAACTCCGGTCCCTCCGGAGGACGTTCTTCTCTTTCTGCCTTCCATATCAGCCATACATTCTACTCCCTTTCGTAAAGATTGCTGTTATATCAGTGTTTCTCTTATTGTACCATAAAAAATAATTGATTTATACTATGATTCTCATTATAATAAGAAAGATAATGACAGGAGGAGTAATATGAGAAACAATCCGGATAATAATCCTGATAATAACAACGGCGGCGGAAACCGAGGCGCCAACAACAGGCAATCCCTGCTGGCCTTCCTGATCTGCCTGCTCGTCACGATCGTCTGCTTCAGCCTTTTCACCAACGTGCTGAAAGACAGTTCAAGCGAGATAACCTACGACAAATTCATCGACATGATCGAAAAGGACCAGATCCGCGAAGTAACGCTGGAATCTGACACCATCCGCATCAAGCCCAAAACCCGCGACACCGTCCTTCAGGACACCACCTACTACACCACGGTCCTGGAAGACACCACAGCGCTCACCGAAAGACTCGAAGGGACAGGCATCATCTTTAAAGCCGAAGCCCCCGACCTTCTGGGCGAGTTCGTCGGCGCACTCCTCAGCGTGCTGCTTCCGGCCATCCTGCTCTTTGCCATGATGATGCTCTTCATGCGAAGAATGAACCGGAACGGCGGCGGAATGATGGGCGTCGGCAAGAGCCGCGCAAAGGCATACATCCAAAAAGAGACCGGCGTCACCTTCCGTGACGTAGCGGGGCAGGATGAAGCAAAGGAATCACTCCAGGAAGTCGTGGATTTCCTGCACAACCCCGGAAAATACACCTCCATCGGCGCAAAACTGCCGAAAGGAGCACTGCTTGTCGGCCCTCCGGGAACCGGCAAAACGCTTCTGGCAAAAGCAGTCGCAGGCGAAGCGCATTGTCCGTTCTTCTCCCTCTCCGGCTCCGAATTTGTAGAAATGTTCGTGGGTGTCGGAGCTTCACGAGTGAGAGATCTCTTTGAAGAAGCAAAGAAAAACGCACCGTGCATCGTCTTTATCGACGAGATCGATGCGATCGGAAAAACGCGTGATTCCCGCTACGGCGGAAACGACGAACGAGAACAGACGCTCAACCAGCTGCTTGCCGAGATGGACGGCTTTGACACTTCAAAAGGCCTTCTGATCCTTGCGGCGACCAACAGGCCCGAGGTACTGGACCCGGCACTGCTTCGTCCGGGACGTTTTGACCGCCGTGTGATCGTAGACAGGCCCGACCTCAAAGGAAGGATCGAGATCCTCAAAGTGCATGCCCGCAACGTTCTTCTGGACGAGACGGTCGATTTTGAGGAGATCGCCCTGGCGACATCCGGCGCAGTCGGTTCGGATCTGGCCAACATGATCAACGAAGCGGCTATCCTGGCGGTAAAGAGCGGCAGAAAGGCCGTAAGCCAGAAGGACCTGTTCGAGTCGGTCGAGGTAGTTCTGGTAGGTAAAGAAAAGAAAGACCGTATCCTGAGCAAGGAAGAACGCCGCATCGTTTCCTACCACGAGGTGGGACATGCACTGGTAAACGCTCTCCAGAAAGACGCGGAGCCGGTACAGAAGATCACCATCGTACCCCGTACAATGGGTGCTTTGGGATATGTCATGCAGGTTCCCGAAGAGGAAAAATATCTGAATACCAGAAAAGAGCTCGAGGCAATGCTGGTCGGCTATCTGGGCGGCCGTGCGGCGGAGGAGCTGGTCTTTGACACCGTTACCACAGGTGCGGCCAACGATATCGAGCAGGCGACCAGAGTGGCCCGTGCAATGATCACTCAGTACGGTATGTCCGACAAATTCGGTCTCATGGGCCTTGCGACGCAGGAAAACCAGTATCTCACCGGACACACAGTTCTCAACTGCGGTGATGATACCGCGACAGAGGTCGACCATGAGGTCATGCAGCTTCTTCATGCATCCTATACCGAAGCAAAGAGACTGCTGTCCACGCACCGCAAAGAGATGGATGCGATCGCTGAGTATCTGATCCGAAAAGAGACCATCACCGGAAAAGAGTTCATGAAGATACTCCATGCGGTACAAAAAGGGATAGAGATCCCCGAAAATCTGGATGACCTTGTGATCCCCGAAGAGCCGGCATCGGATACGGTTTCTTTTACACCGGAAGCAGAACCTGAACAGACAGAAAAAATAAGCATTGCGGGGAAGGACACCGTAGTTCTTTCCTCTGAGCAGGAGACAGCTGAGGGTGAGACAGCGACAGACAACGTACAGGAAACATGACAGACTTATGCTGCAGCTCCGGAAAACAGTGATTTTCCGGAACTGCAGCTCTTCTTATCATATGGAAGAATAAAGATGTTTAATATT
Organism: uncultured Blautia sp.; assembly: GCA_946538475.1. Lineage (GTDB taxonomy): Bacteria > Bacillota > Clostridia > Lachnospirales > Lachnospiraceae > Blautia_A. The sequence continues at coordinate 7,621 of CAMNGN010000042.1, read as the reverse complement.
GAAGAAGAGCTGAAAAAACTTCCTCCAAAGCCCGGCGTGTATATCATGCACGACAGCAAGGACGAGATCATCTATGTCGGGAAGGCGATCAGCCTCCGCAACCGTGTACGGCAGTATTTTCAGAGCAGCCGCAATAAAGGGGTTAAGATCGAGCAGATGGTGACGCACATCGCCCGGTTCGAATACATTGTCACCGACTCCGAACTCGAAGCGCTGGTGCTGGAAAGCAACCTGATCAAGGAACACCGTCCAAAATATAACACCATGCTGAAGGATGACAAGAGCTATCCCTTCATCAAAGTGACGCTGAACGAGGCCTATCCGCGCGTGCTGTTTGCCCGCAGGATGAAGAAGGACAAGTGCAGATATTTCGGCCCCTATACGAGCGCCGGCGCGGTGAAAGATGTGATCGAGCTGGTGCGAAGGCTGTTTCAGGTGCGGTCCTGCAGCAGAGTTCTGCCCAGGGATTTCGGCAAAGAGCGTCCCTGCCTCTACTACCACATGGGACAATGCATCGCGCCATGTACAGGTAAGGTGAGCAAGGAGGGGTACAAAGAACATATCGATCGGGTGCTGCGCTTTTTGAGCGGTGATTTTGAGAGCACGGTGACAGAGCTGACAGAGAAGATGCAGAAAGCCTCCGAGGAGATGCGCTTTGAAGATGCGGCCGAGCTCCGCGATCTGATTCAAAGCGTACGCCGAATAGGCGAGCGGCAGAAGATCACAGCCTACGGAGAGGAGGACCGCGATGTGATCGCGGCGGCCATGGACGAGAGCGAGGATCTGCGGGATCAGGACGCGGTAGTGCAGGTGTTCTTTATCAGGGACGGACGGATGATCGGACGGGAGCATTTTTATCTCAAGGTGGCGCGCGGGGACAAAAGAGAGCAGGTTCTGTCCATGTTTGTGCGTCAGTACTATTCGGGCACACCGTTCATCCCCAGAGAGATCATCGTGCAGAAGGAACTGGAGGACACGGAGCTCATCGAAGAGTGGCTAAGCGGACTCCGGGGGCAGAAGGTACATATAAAGGTACCCAAAAAAGGGACAAAAGAAGGGCTGGTCGAGCTGGCTTCCCGAAATGCGGAGATGGTCCTTTCCAAGGACCGTGAGCGGATCAAAAGGGAAGAAGGCCGGACGATCGGCGCGGTGCACGAAGTGGAAGATTGGCTTTCCCTTCCCGGAATCGTTCGCATGGAGGCCTTTGATATTTCGAATATCAGCGGGTTCGATTCCGTGGGTTCGATGGTGGTTTATGAAAAAGGAAAGCCCAAGAGGAGCGACTATCGAAAATTCCGCATAAAATCCGTGCAGGGTCCAAACGACTATGCGAGTATGGAAGAAGTGCTTACCCGCAGATTTACTCATACGAGCAGCAGTGCCTACGACAGTTTTGCCAGACTTCCCGACCTGATCCTGATGGACGGCGGCAGAGGACAGGTGAACATTGCGCTCAAGGTACTTGATGAACTGGGACTCGACGTGCCGGTAGCCGGAATGGTTAAAGACGATCACCACAGAACAAGAGGGCTCTATTATAATAATGTAGAGATTCCGATCGACACCTCGAGCGAAGGATTCCGCCTGATCACCCGTATTCAGGATGAGGCTCACCGGTTCGCCATAGAATACCATCGGTCTCTCCGGAGCAGCGGACAGGTCCACTCTGTCCTGGACGATATTCCCGGTATCGGCGACACCAGGAGAAAGGCGCTGATGCGCAAATTCCGGTCGGCGGAAAACATAAGGGACGCATCGCTGGAAGAGCTGACGGAGACGGAATCCATGAACCGTCGATCTGCGGAGACGGTATATGCCTTCTTCCATCCTTCGGAGGGTGGGGAATAAAGCAAAAATGTTCATTTTTACCGGTAGATTTTTGCCCCGGCAGCGCGAAATGTCTGATTTGCTTGCGCAGGAGTCAAAGATATAATATAATTTAGTTAAATATCGCAAAGACTTTGGACTAAGGAGGATTTATGATATGAAGGGTGTACAGCTCACAAATCTGGCGCAGGAGCTGAATCTGACCAACCTGACGCCGGAGATCGATCTGACGGACATCCAGATCATAACAGCTGAGATCAACCGTCCTGCGTTGCAGCTGACAGGTTACCTGGAACATTTTGCCAACGAGAGAGTGCAGATCATAGGATATGTGGAATATACCTATCTGATGCAGCTGAGCGATGAAGAACGCAGATTCAAGTACGAGCGGTTTATCTCCAGCAGCATTCCCTGTGTTATTTTCAGTACAATGACCAGGCCATCCAAGGATATGATCGATATGGCACTCAAATATCACGTGCCGACTTTTGTCACGGAAAGAACCACATCGAACCTGATGGCAGAGATCATCAGATGGCTCGGCGTTCAGCTGGCTCCCTGCATCTCCATTCACGGCGTTCTGGTCGACGTATTCGGCGAGGGCGTTCTGATCACCGGCGAGAGCGGTATCGGAAAGAGCGAGGCCGCTTTGGAGCTGATCAAACGCGGACATCGTCTGGTAAGCGATGACGTGGTCGAACTCCGAAAGGTCAGTGACGTAACACTGGTCGGTTCCGCACCGGACATCACAAGGCATTTTATCGAGCTACGCGGTATCGGCATCATCGACGTCAAAACCCTGTTCGGCGTGGAAAGTGTGCTCAACACGCAGTCGGTCGATCTTGTGATCAAGCTGGAGGAGTGGGATAAAGATAAGGAATACGATCGTCTGGGCCTCCACGAGGAATTCACGGAGTATCTCGGCAACAAGATCGTGTGTCACTCACTGCCGATCAGGCCGGGCAGAAACCTGGCGATCATCGTAGAGACCGCGGCCATCAATCACAGGCAGAAGAAGATGGGTTATAACGCAGCGGAAGAGCTGTATAAGAGAGTACAGGCAAATATTGCCGGCAAGCGAGGCTGACCGGCTTTGTAAAAAACCTATAATGAAAGGGGAAACATCATGAAAGAATACTGTTTCGGAGTTGACATCGGCGGAACAACGGTAAAGATCGGTCTGTTTAAGACAGACGGTAATCTGCTCGAAAAATGGGAGATACCGACCCGAAAAGAGAATAACGGGTATAATATTCTTCCGGACATCGCAGAAGCGCTGAAAGCAAAAATGGAAGAAAAAGGCCTTACTTTGGATGATTTCGTGGGTGTCGGACTCGGCGTACCGGGACCGGTTACCGATGACGGAGATGTTTTGACTGCGGTCAACCTTTTCTGGGGTTACAAAGAAGCGGCAAAAGAGATGAAGTCCCTTACCGGCCTGAAGACGAAAGTAGGCAACGATGCCAATGTTGCGGCTCTCGGCGAGGCATGGAAGGGTGCGGGCGAAGGCGCTTCCAACATGATCATGCTTACACTGGGTACCGGCGTAGGCGGCGGTATCGTCATCGACGGTAAGATCGTAGCGGGCTCTCACGGTGCAGGCGGCGAGATCGGTCATGCCAACATCAACCACGAAGAGACAGAAGCCTGCAACTGCGGCAACTCCGGATGTCTTGAGCAGTACGCTTCGGCTACGGGTATCACCAGGCTTGCAAAACAGTACCTGAATAAATCGGACAAACCCTCTTCGCTTCGCACTGTTGAAGAACTTAGCTCACGCGCCGTTTTCGATGCCTATAAGGCAGGAGACGGTCTTGCGGCTGATATCGTAGAAGACTTTGGCGAGAGACTGGGCGGTGCGATGGCTGTATTTGCCTGCGTGACAGATCCCCAGGTCCTGGTTGTCGGCGGCGGAGTTTCCAACGCGGGTCAGCCTCTGATCGATGTGATCAGCAAGTATTACAGGAAATATACATTCCAGACCTGCAAGGCCACACCTATCGTCCTTGCCACTCTGGGGAATGACGCAGGCATTTATGGCTGTGCAAAGATGGTCATTCCTTCATGATCTGAATAAATACGAATAAAAAAAGGTTTCTCCGTTTTGGAGAAACCTTTTTTTATCGTTGATCTTCTGTACGGGATCGTCAGTAATAGGTGATAGCGGAGCCGTCGCCTCCCGAAGTGTCCGTGATGGGATTGCCGTAAGCATCATACGATACATCACCGCTCACAGGATTGCCGTAGGCATCGTATGTGCTGCCGCCGGAAACGGGATTGCCGTAAGCATCGTACCCGCCTGCGGAGTAGTCATAACTGTACATTCCCGAATCGTAGGTGTAGGGAAGGCCGGTGTTCGGATCGATCAACATTGTGCCGTCCTGATAACCGCCATAACTGTATGGATAGAAGTTGCCATACTCGTCGTAATAACCGTAACTGTAGTCGTAAGAATGCTCGTAGCAGTACTCTTCCGGAATGGTACCCACATCGAAATATTCGTTTACTGCCGGGCAGTAATCGTTAGCCAGCAGGCCGCTCTCGCTGCAGACGTAAGCTTCGCTGATGGCGGCAGGCTTTTCGAAATCTTTGAAGGGCAGACCTTCGTGGATGCGTGTCATGACTTTCTGCCACAGCTGTTTGTGGAAATCCCGCGCATTGTCGGGGATCTTCTCGTTATTGTCGTAGCCGGACCAGACAGCACAGGTGTAATAAGGCGTGTAGCCCACAAACCAAAGGTCGTTGTACGCCTCGGTGGTACCTGTTTTTCCCGCCACCTTCTGGTTGGAGAGCTGGCACATGGTACCGGTACCTTTTGTCACGACATCTTCCATGGCGCTGGTCAGCAGCCACGCGGTAGTCTCTTTGATCGCATCTTTCGGAGCAGGATTCTCTTTGTCGATCAGGATGTTTCCGTTTCTGTCCTCGATGCGTGTGTAGTACACCGGCTTGATATAATGGCCTCCGTTTGCGATGGCCGCGTAGGCCGCACAGAGCTCGACATTGGTGACACCGTGCGTGATACCGCCGAGAGCGGTGGCAAGGTTCGCATCGCTCCAGACGTTGCCCAGGTAATCCGTATCCTTTGCGGGATCGCCGGTTGCCAGGGTAGTAAAGCCGAAGCGGTCGGTAAGATACTTGAGTCCGAGTTCCGGAGTGACCTGCTCGAGACACTTGACCGCAACTACGTTGACCGAATGGATGATGGCATTCCTGATGGTCATCTCGCCTCCGAAAGACATGGAAGCGTTATTGACCGGGGAGCCGTCCGGATAGTTGTACGGCTCATCGACGAAGGAGGTTGCCAGTGTCATGTTCATTGCGTCTAGGGCGGGCGCGTAAGTGGACACGATCTTAAACGTTGAACCCGGCTGCCTTGTGGTATCGGTTGCACGGTTCAGAGTAAGACTTGCGGTCTTTTCGCCTCTTCCGCCGATCAGAGCTTTGACATAGCCGGTACTCTGATCGATGATGCTCATGGAAGACTGGGGCTGCGGCGCATAGTTTACGCGCTCCGCAAAAATGTGTCCGCCCGGTACCTGCGAGAGTGCATATTTTTCGTAACGTTCCACATAGGGCCTGCCTTCTTCGGGCGAATTAAAGAGAAGACTGAATTCCGGATCTTCCGTATCCTGGAAATAAAGCCGCATCATTTCTTTGCTGTAGTTGGTCTGGTTGCCTTCTTCATCAGCGATGGTAAGCGCGAAGTCGAGTGCATAGGTGGTGTCGGCAGGGTAATTTGCCTCGTTGGAATACTCTTCGTCCATGATCCTCTGAATGGAAGGATCCTGTGTGGTGTATATCTTGAGGCCGCCGCTGTATACCATGTTGCGCGCTTTGGTCTTGGTGTAGCCGCGGATGTTCATCAGATCGTCGACCACCTGGTCGATCAGCTCATCCTCAAAGTAAGAATAGATCGTGCTTGTTCCTTCTTTATGAATATCCTGGGCGGCTTTGATCCGTGTATACACATCATCGGCCATGGCTTCGTCATACTGGGCTTCATCGATATAACCCTGAGTCAGCATGTGCTCCAGGACTTCTTTTTTTCTCTTTTTGTTTTCCTCGGGATGCTCGATGGGATTGTACTTGCTGGGGTTCTGCGTGATCCCGGCGAGTGTTGCGCATTCGGAAAGGTTGAGATCCCATACGTCTTTGTTGAAATACTGCCGGGCAGCAGCCTGTACACCGTACGCGCCGGCTCCAAGGTTGATCGTATTCAGGTAGTTTTCCAGAATGACAGATTTATTCTTGATCTTTTTTTCTACGGCCAGCGCCAGATACTGTTCCTGCAGCTTACGCGTGAACTTATCGAGCCAGGTGGATTCACTGGTCCAGTCGGTGAACACGTTGTTTTTCAGCAGCTGCTGCGTGATGGTACTGGCACCTTCGGTGAGTGAGCCGGTCCGGATCGCTCTGACCGCGGCCCTGAGTATACCTCGGATATCGATTCCGTTATGTTCGTAAAAACGCTCGTCCTCGATCGCCACAACGGCATTCTGAAGATCGACGGGGATCTGGTTTTTGGCCGGATCTTCATCGATGATGACGGGGAGACGGTTTGAATCGGGGGCGGCCAGCTTTCGAAGCTGTTTGCCGTTGCAGTCATACAGGAAAGTTGCGTACCCGAGCGGCTGAATATCGATATCGTCCACATTGGGGGCCCCGTCGATCACGCCCCGTACCGAGCCGGCGGCCAGACAGATCGAAGCAACGATAGTGGCGATCAGCAGTAAAAACAGTATTCTTATGAACGAAACATGAGCTTTCTTCCCAAGCATCGAGGAACCGGAAATCAGAGAGTTCCTCTTGCGGGAAGTCGCTTTCTTGCCATAATTCATATTCTTCCTCCCAAAACAGGTCCCGGTGTACTGCTCAGATCATTCTCGGAATGACGATCGAGACCGTACACTGAATATAAGCTTATATATTATATCATTTTTATAAAATCAAGTAAAGGAAAAGCTTTTATAACTGTTCGACATATCTGTTCTGCACTGCATTGTCCCGTGACGCACGGGGCGTGAACGGGAACGAAAGCTTTCTTTTTTACCGCTTCCATGATACACTAAAAGAAATAATATTTGTAATCATGATTTGCAGAGAGGGCTGAGAAGAATGAGGCAGACATACAGGACGGTATATGAAGGAGGGCAGGGGATCCTTACAGAAAAGAAATCCAGATTTCTTGCGGATGTGAGACCCGTCTCTTCGGAAGAAGAGGCACTGGCGTTTATCGAAGAGATGAAGAAAAAGTACTGGGATGCCAGGCATAACTGCTACGCGTATACCGTAGGGAGCAATCGTGAGTATACAAGGTGCAGCGATGACGGCGAACCATCAGGCACCGCCGGCCGTCCTATGCTGGACGTGCTTTTAGGCGAAGACCTGTACAATACCGCCGTCGTGGTCACCAGGTACTTCGGGGGCGTCCTCCTGGGGACAGGCGGGCTGGTCAGAGCCTATTCCGGCGCAGTGCAGGAGGGGCTTAAGGCCTCCAAACTGATCACCAAAATCAGAGGGAACCTGCTTCGCATCGATACAGACTACACCGACCTGGGAAAAATACAGTATCTGGCAGGCGAAAACGGGCTTGCGGTGTTGGATACGGAGTACAGCGACAAGGTGGTCATGCATATTCTTGTCTCGCTGGATGACGAGGCGAGGATACGAAAGGCATTGACGGAGGCGACAGGCGGAAGAGCGGTCGCGGAGAAGGAAAAAGAGACATGGTTCGCCGTGATCGATGGGCGGACGGAGATGTTTGAGGGGTGAAGAAAACACACGGGGACGG
>CAMNGN010000041.1 GCA_946538475.1 uncultured Blautia sp. | reverse complement strand
GACGGTGTTATGGCTCAGACAAAAGAGCACATCCTTCTTTCCCGTCAGGTTGGTGTTCCCTATATCGTAGTATTCCTTAACAAGTGCGATATGGTTGACGACGATGAGCTGATCGAGCTCGTTGAGATGGAAGTTACCGAGCAGCTTGAAGAGTACGGCTTCAATGATTGCCCGATCGTTAAGGGTTCTGCTCTTAAAGCTCTTGAAGAGCCGAACAGCGAGTGGGGCGACAAGGTTATGGAGCTCATGGACACAGTTGATGAGTACATTCCGGATCCGCAGCGTGACACCGACAAACCGTTCGTTATGCCGGTTGAGGACGTATTCTCCATCACAGGTCGTGGTACCGTTGCTACAGGTAGAGTAGAGGCTGGTACACTTCATGTTTCTGAGGAAGTTGAAATCGTAGGTATCAAGGAAGAGACCCGTAAAGTAGTTGTTACCGGTATCGAAATGTTCCGTAAGCTTCTTGACGAGGCTCAGGCCGGCGATAACATCGGTGCTCTGCTTCGTGGTGTTCAGAGAACCGAGATCGAAAGAGGTCAGGTTCTTGCAAAACCGGGTACCCTTACCTGCCATACCAAATTCACCGCTCAGGTTTACGTTCTGACAAAGGATGAGGGCGGCCGTCATACACCGTTCTTCAACAACTATCGTCCGCAGTTCTACTTCAGAACAACAGACGTTACAGGTGTTTGCAACCTTCCGGAAGGCACCGAGATGTGCATGCCCGGAGATAACATTGAGATGACCATCGAGCTGATCCATCCGGTAGCTATGTCTCAGGGTCTTACTTTCGCTATCCGTGAAGGTGGACGTACTGTTGGATCCGGCCGTGTTGCTACTGTTATCGAGTAATATAGAGCTTTGAGCTTTACACGCCGCAGGGGATTTCCCCTGCGGTGTTTTTTATGGAACCGTCCCTGTGTTCCATTTTCAGTTGTCACGCAACCTGTCATCCGGTAGAATGTTATCAGAAGGAGATGTACTTCTGTTGATAGGGTATAAGACTATAATTATGTGGAAGGGAGTGATATTATGGGACTGTTTGATAAAAAGTACTGTGATGTTTGCGGCGAAAAGATCGGACTTTTGGGCAACCGTAAGCTGGAGGATGCCAATCTTTGTAAGAAGTGCGCGGCAAAACTTTCTCCATATTTTAACGAGCGGAGGCACAGCACTTTGAATGAGATCAAGGCGCAGCTTGCTTACCGCGAGGCAAATCAGGAAGCGCTTAATGACTTTCATGTTACCCGTGTTCTGGATGGCAGCAAAAAGATCATGATAGATGAGGATCAGGGGAAATTCGTTGTTACTTCTTCCCGCAATCTGGTCGAAGACAACCCGGATATCATTTCGTTTTCGCAGGTTACCGGATGCGATATCGATGTGAGGGAGTCGAAATCCGAGATAGAGAGGAAGGATAGTGAAGGAAAATCGGTGAGTTATAATCCGCTGAGGTATCATTATTACTATACGTTTTATGTGAAAATTCATATCAACGGAGAGTATTTTGACGAGATTTCGTATCAGCTGAATCCGAGCAGGATAGAGGTGACTCCGTCTTATCTGGGGAGTGATCGTATGCCGAATCCCGATTTGGATGTGGAGTATATGAAGTGGTCGGAGACCGCGCAGGAGATCAAGGAAACTCTGGAGCAGGTGCGTCTGGACGCGAGGGCGGCTGCAGCGAAGGCGAAGGAAGGCCCGAGAACGGTCAAGTGCCCGTATTGCCAGGCTGTCACAAAGATGACGGCGGATGGAAGGTGCGAGTATTGTGGGGGGCCGCTTGAGTGAGGAATAAAGAAAAAAAGACAGCGGGACGGTTCTCTGTCTTGAAAAGTATAAGACAGAGAACCGTCCCCTGTCTTTCCCTGTCTTTATTATTGAAAAATCTGAAAAATTGCGAATATTTCTCTTGATATTTTGCCGGGTTTCTGTTAATATATTTATGTTGTCGAAGTGAGATACACTTTGATAATGGAAATGGAAGGTTAGCTCAGCTGGGAGAGCGCTCGCTTGACGTGCGAAAGGTCGCAGGTTCGATCCCTGTACCTTCCATTAAAAAGCATCGGATTGATCCGGTGCTTTTTTCTTTATATTCCGGTATTGTTTTATGAGTCACTCAGAAACGTTCCCAGGGACTTATTTAAGAAAGTATGGATTCGACAAAACTTCCCATGGATTAATCCTTCCTTCAGCGGTACAATTAAGACGGAGCCGAGAACAAAGAGATTGGGTCATCGGGGACATTTCTCAATGCCCCATTTATTAAGGACAATACCAGTGAATTATCTGATAAATTATCGAATTGCGTGGGCCAAACAGAAACGTCCCCGTTGACCCGGTTGAAAAAACCGGAGATTCCGGTATAATATGGACAGTAAAAAGGAGCGTGAGAATGAACCTGCAGCTCTTTGCGGAAAAGAATATATCAAAACAAAGCTCATTGGCATTAAGAAAAGGTGCTCAATCGCTTCAAAAGAGAATAGCAGAGCATAAGGAATACATAGAGAACCCTAAAGTGCATGTCCCTGATTGGGACTCTCTCCCGCAGAACAGAAGAGATGGACTGATACGACATTGGAATAAAGAGATTGCAAATTTCTCAAAATCATATAATGATAGAATAAAAATATTGCATGAAAGGGGTGAGCAGTATGAGTAATCTCTCCAAGGAATCTTTGCAGTATATGATAGCACGTTTGCTGGAGCGCGCAAAAGAAGCTGTGGAAGAAAGCAATGCAGATCCCAACAATGATCTTGAAGCCGGACGCAGACTGGCCTATTATGAAATGTTGGATATATTGAAATCTGAACTTCTGGTTGAGGATCAGGATTTAAAGGATTTTGGCCTTGATATTGATTTGGAGAACAAAATAGCTTGAGAATATATATATGAAACGGGGGAAACCCCTTCATGTTTGGGGACGTTTCTCGATGAGTATTTGGGGACGTTTCTCGATGACTCATTTTTACATGTAAAAATGAGTCATCGAGAAACGTCCCCAAGTACTCATCGAGAAACATCCCCGTTGAACCTGGAGGATAGAATTTTGAAAGAATACAATTCTGCAAACAGGAATAGATACTTTGAAGCCGATGGCAGTCCAAAGCCTGAGGCGCTGAGAGAAAACCCTTGGCTGGTTTGCCTTCTGTCGGCGAACCGTCCTTATGTCAACCCGGAGCGGCTGGAGAAGATGGAGGATTTGCGGGGAAACCCGGTCCTTGATTATGTTCTGCGGACGCTGGACATTCTTGATGAGATGAGGGACCTTTCAGATGCTGAGTATGATCTGATCAGAACAGTGCTTTGCTGGTCGGAGGTTTCCAAGACCGGCTCTGACGAGGACAGGAGAAGGTGGGAGAAGAGAGGTTACCCTCTGGCAATACATAATGAAGCTTCGGCCATGATCTATGCGGATTACTGTCATGTGAGGAATATTGATACAGATCCTGTGTATGTGATGATCAAAACTCACGGGCTGGCCGGGCAGTATATCCGCGGGGAATGCTGCATGGAGAGAAGCTCGGAGCTCTCGGAGATTGCATATAAAATCGGTGAAGATAAAGAGACATTTACGCGCATTATTTATGCGCTGAACGAGTGTATCATAAGAGCCGTGAGCGATAATATCTGGACTTCTGTGCAGGAAAAGGTGAAGAATTTTGCAGAGAGATTATACCCGCAGGCGCGCATTGTAGAGCTGCTACCGGAGGAAAGATTGACAGCTTTGCTTCCGAAAAACGGGAGCCCTTCGGAGGGGACGACGCAGTTCTTTTCATCGGAGATATTCGGCAAGTATGATCTGTGGTATTTCCCGGCTGCGCTGGAGCCTTTTGGTTTTGAGGGGGCGGAGAAGATCTGCAGGCAGGCGATAACGGCGGCAGGTTCTGCGGATATTAAGCACCTGAATTTTAAGCCGCTGGCCGACGCCATGTACTATGATTACGAGGGAAAGCGGCATGTGAATACGTACAAACAGAGGATCATCGAGAAATATCTGAAGGATCCCGAGGAGTATGGGCACCATATCCGGCTTGATTTTGAAGTCAAAGGGACGGCGATTATGATCGGTGCTTCGTTTGCTCCGGCCTGTGAGAAGCTGATCGATTTCTGTGTTGAGGCAGAGCGGTCGGGACTTCTTTCCTATGAAAAGAGTATCACCATGCTGTATGATACGTTCGGGTTCAGGCGAGACAGTTTTGATCGCCTTAATAACGAAGAGAAATATCTGCAGACAATGAACGATGCCGAGGAGAGCACCAAGATGTCCATCCCGGATTATGTGACGGGGGAGATCATTGTCGATGTGGGATCGGGCGGCGGTGTGCTGCTGAACGAGCTGGAGAAGAGATATCCGGACAGAAAGATCGTCGGGACGGACATTTCGCAGAATGTCATTGAGGCGCTGGAGAGGAAGAAGGCGGAGGAGAACAGACACTGGACTGCGATCAGGCACAATTTTGTGGATGAGTCGATGCCGTACAAGGTGGATACCGTCATTTTTTCTTCTATCATTCATGAAATTTATTCTTACACGGACCTTGGCAGGGGTAAGTTTGATAAGGATTCTATTGTGAGAGCACTAAAGAATGCGGTTGACTCCCTGAACGTGGGCGGCCGTATTGTGATCAGGGATGGCGTGAAGACACCCGGAAACGGGAAGATGAAGATCGTTTTCAAGTCGGACGAAGGTTTTCAGTTTTTCAGACAGTTCCTGGCAGATTTTCGGGGCATGGACGAGCTTCCGGATGACCGTAAGGTGTGCGGGATGATACCGGAGGAGAGGACGGTTGTCACGGATATCAATTTTGGTCGTGAGTTCCTGTACACATATACCTGGGGGCCGGAATCGTTCCCGCATGAAGTACAGGAGTGTTTTGGATATTATACGTTGGATGAATTCCGCGATCTGTTTGATTCGTTCGGAAATATGCGGGTACTGAAGGCTGTTTCGCTCCTGGAGGATGGATACAGGCAGAACCTGGAGAAGTACGTGAGTATTTTTGCGGTGGAAGAGGATGGCAGCTGTGAACCGATGGCGTTTCCTCATTCGAACTGCATTGTGGTGGCAGAGAAGATGTGGGTCATCGGGGACGTTTCTTAATGCCCCTTTTTATAAGAATAGTATCGGCGAATTGTCTGATAAATCATTGAATTGTATGGGCCAAACAGAAACGTCCCTATTGGCCCACCAAGTGTTGGAATTCCGGAGAAAAAATGCTATCATATTAGTATTCTTTTTATATATAAGGGGCTGCATCGGCAACCCTTTAGTGTACATTTACAGGAAGGAGACGCGAATGAAGAATAACCTTTTAAAACGTGCAGCGTTGTTTTCACTTGCCACTGTGATGGTGTGCACACCGGTTCTCGCAGAAGAGGCAGCGGGGAAAGCATCGGAAACTGTGGAGGAGGAAGCTGCAGAAGATACACAGGAGACTGCGGAGAAACAGGAAGAAACCGAAGCGGAAGCAAGTAAACAAGAAGCAGATAAATCTGAGACAGACAAGCAGGAAGCGGACGAATCTGAGGCAGACAAGCAGGAAGCAGACGAATCTGAGACAGACAAGCAGGAAGCGGACGAATCTGAGGCAGACAAGCAGGAAGCAGATGATTCTGAGACAGATAAGCAGGAAGTAACTGAATCGGAGACAGATGAGCAGGAAGAGGAAACCCCGGAATATGACGGGAACCTCATCATCAAGGATGGCCTTCTTGAGCCCATGTGCAATTTTTCGGATATGAGGGACCCTTATTATACCAATGAGGGCAGCGATATCCTCAGATTCTGTGTGTACGTTGAGACGGACAATGACACCGACAATGACGGCATGGCAGATCTGGTCAAGGCCCTGGTGCAGGTACCCCGCAGCGCGGCGGAAGGCAAGTACAAAGCCGGTACGATCTATGACCCGACACCCTACGGCGCAGGTATGATCGATGACCGTGAATCCAAAGAATACTATGTGGAGGAACCTTTTGATTATGAAAGCCTCTACAGGGACTGTAAAAAACGTGAGCCCGAAGGCGAGATGACATCTTTGGAGGTTGCTTCCTACGCTGATCCTTCTAAAGACTGGAACTATACTGTGCCTCAAAATGAAGGGGCCACCGGCATGGGTTACGCCGACGTTTATGATTATTATCTGGTTCGAGGCTACGCAGTCGTCACAGCGAGCGGCATAGGTACTTATGGATCGGAAGGGTTTGAGCTGTGCGGCACACCCCTGGAGAGAGACAGCCACAAGGCCGTGGTGGAGTGGCTTGCCGGAAACCGCAGGGCCTTTGTCAGCAAGGACAGCGATATAGAGATCAAGGCGGACTGGTCGAATGGCAAGGTAGCCATGACAGGAGTGTCGTATGGTGGTACACTTTCATTTGAGGTGGCTACGACGGGAGTCGAGGGCCTTGTGACCGTCATTCCGGTCGCCGGTATTGCCAACTGGTACGATTACACCAACTCACAGGGTGCTGCGACGATATTCAGCGTGAATTACACCGACACGCTGGCATTTATCAACTGCGGAGCCTGCTTCGAGGATATAGACTGGACGGTGCTCAACCGTGAATATGGTTCCTGGCTGTGGCAGATATCCAGGGACCAGGAAGCAACCAACGGCAACTACGCGGAGATATGGGAAGAGACAGACTACAGGAAAGACTGGAAAAATATCAAATGCTCGGCTATCGTCATTCAGGGGCTCAACGATTTTAACGTGCAGACCAGGCATGCGGATAACATGGTTCAGGCTTTCACCAAAGCGGGAGCGAATGTAAAACTGGTGCTTCATCAGGATGGACATAATGATATCGAAAATACGATCGTGAACGGTGAACGCTGGAACATTACGATTAATCGCTGGCTGGCGCACTATCTGTACGATGTGGACAACGGTGCCGAGGATATGCCTGCCGTTCTGGCACAGTCAAATGTTGATGGCAGCTGGAAGACGTATGATACCTGGAGAGACTTTGAATATTCTGAGATTCCGGTACAATATGAGAAAGAGTCAACCGCGGTAACTTCCGAAGGCCTGGCTGAGTATACGACTCACTGGATGGAAGAACATAACACGGAGTTGTCCAAAGTGGAAAAAAGGGATGACTTTTACATGAACCTGGACGAAAGCCTGGCAGCGGTCTATCCTCTGGACATGCCGGAGGGCTCCACGATCTATGGTGTTCCCGAGATTCATGTGAAGATGAAGACGGACAAGACCGATTACGATGGACTTATGATTACTGCGGTTCTTGTAGATACAATGAAGGATGGTTCTTTCTTCGATGCGTATATGACGAAGAATCTGGCACAAGATAATCTTCCGAAAAAGATCATCGGAGACTATGAAGGACCGGGATCCTGGAACTCGACGGATATTGTGGAATATGTGCAGGATGCCACCCGCTGCAAGGCAATGACTTACGGCTGGACAGACCTTACCAATCCGGGCTGCGGATATGATCCGGCGGAGTACACCGAGACAGCAGACCTGGAAGAGGATAAGTATTATGATTATACCTTCTATATGCTTCCGACTGTCTATACGGTCCAGCCGGGACATCAGCTGAATCTTGTCCTGATGACATGGGATCCTTACCAGGCATTTTTGGATGAATCCTTCGAGGGTCTCGATATGGAGAAGAGCAGCGAGGAGATCGATTACGATTATTCCTTCAGGATCGACAACGAATCATTGAAGGTGATGATGCCCCTCAAATGACAGAGCTTTGCCCGGCTGTTCATTTCCCGGACAGCCGGGTACATTAAAGTGAAGTAACCCATCGGACATAAAAAAGAAAAGACATGGATTGTTTATAAGGAAGGAATTTATGAGAAAATTTGATGGTTTTTTGAAGGGTGTAAATTTGGGTGGCTGGATCTCCCAGTTCGATGCGTACGATAAAGCGCATTTTGACACATTTATCACGGAAGATGATATCCGTAACATTGCCTCCCTTGGCTTTGACCATGTGAGAGTTCCCGTGGACTATGTACTGTTCGAGGAAGAGGACGGGACAGAGAAGGAAGACGGGTTCTATTATCTGGACAGATGCAGAGAATGGTGCGAAAAATACGGACTGAAGCTGCTGATCGATCTGCATGAATGCTACGGGTATTCCTTCGATCCGCTCAAGAAGTGGATAGACAGGGAGAAGTTCTTCTATGATGAGGAGCTCCAGGCGCGTTTCTTAAGTCTTTGGAGCAGGATCGCGCATCACTACGCAGCCTACACGAATCAGATCGCCTTTGAGCCGCTCAACGAAGTGGTGCTGCAGGAGGTGGCCGATGCCTGGAACAAGGTCGCTTCGTCCTACATCCGGATGATGCGGCAGATCGTACCGGATGCTTACCTGGTGATCGGCGGCGTCTGCTACAACAGTGTGACCAGCGTACCGCTTCTGGACCTGCCGATGGACGATAAGATCGTGTACAACTTCCACTGCTACGAGCCCATGGTGTTTACACATCAAGGCGCATACTGGATGGATGAGATGCCGCTCGATTTCCGCATCGGCTATCCCGGAACTCCCGAAGAATACAGGGCAGCCATGGAAAAGCTGGGCCTCTATGGAAATCTGGTGGACTCGGTCGATAAAGAGAAGCTGGGCGTGAACGGAGTGGATATGTTCGAAACGATCTTCGCCCCCGCGCTTGCGAAGGCGGAGGTCGACAACGCTCCCCTTTACTGCGGCGAATATGGCGTGATCGACCGCGCTGACAGCGCTGACGCGCTTCGTTGGCTGCGCGACATCCACACCGCCCTGGCCAAACACGGAATCGGCCGAGCCCTGTGGAACTACAAAGAAAAAGACTTCGGCTTCGTGGGAGAGAAATTCAACGACATAAGAGATCAATTTATAGAGATACTATAAATAAAAGAAAAAAAATCCGGCGACCAGCCGGATTTTTTGTGCGTAAAAAAAGCGTGCCCGGGAGGGGTGGGGGTTTGGGGGCGGGGACGAGCGGACTTCGCAACTCTGAGCGGCTCCCCGCCCCCAAGACGAGGGGGAGTCACGAGGGTGCTCCCTCGTGGTGCCTAGCGCACCAGCTCTTCGATATAATCCTCCCTATAAGCCGACGGTGTTATCCCCACAATATTCTTAAATACCCTTGTAAAGTGAGAAGAGGAGCTGAACCCCACCCTAAACGCAATAATGGAAATACTAAGCTCCGGATCCTCCAGCAGCTTCTGGGCCTCGGTACACCGCACATAATTATGATACTGCAGCAGCGTCATCCCCGTCGCTGCTTTGAACACCCTCAGCAGATAGCTCCCATTTACATAGAGATACCCGGCGATATCATTGAGCGAAAACTTGCCGGTATAATGACTGTCTATATAAGCTTTGGCCGCGTCTGCAAGCTCCGCTCCGGCGCCCTGCCACTCGGGCTGATCGGGCCGGCAGCGCAGACATGGACGGAAGCCCCTCTCTGCAGCCTCTTCATACGTGTTGAAGATCAGCACGTTCTTCGGATTGCAGGCCCTTGCCGGGCAGGACGGCCTGCATACATTTTTCGTCGTTTTTAACGCATAGAAAAACTTTCCGTCATAATTCTTATCATTATTTTGAATTGCTTTCCACTGCTCTTTTGTCATCTGTTTCCCTTCCAAGGAGTTAGACAATCCTAATTTATTTAATAAGTTATAATAGCATAACTTTATCCGGAACGCAATGTTAAATGTATCAAACTAAATAAAAAGTCTATAACGTGAAAAAAAACGGGGGATACAACAGCAATAACGTGAAACTAAACCGATACCGGATGTTGTATCATAATGGAAGCCACGAAGTTAGTTTGGCTGAACTAACAGGACTAATAAAAATCAGAGGTGACATGGATGCCGATAAAGATTCATCCGTCTGTCAGGAACTTAAGCAGAAAGCCGGGCAGGACGGCGGCACTGATTATATTGTCTCTGGTTCTTTGCTTTACCGTTACCGCGGGATCACTCATCATCAATGGTCTGCGAGGCGGGCTGGTCTCATTGGAAACCAGGCTTGGCGCGGACATTATGGTGGTCCCCTATCAGGCCTCGACCAAGGCAGACCTGAAGGGAATGGTACTGCAGGGAAATCCGGGATACTTTTACATGGATCGTTCGGTGACAGATAAGGTTTCGGCCATGGATGGGGTAGGGCAGATCTCGGAACAGTTCTTCCTGGCTACGGCAAGCGCGAGCTGCTGCTCCTACGCGGTGCAGATCATCGGCTTCGAGCCGGAGACGGACTTTACCATCCAGCCGTGGGTGCAGTCTTCCTTCAAAGGAGATCTGGACTACATGGAGATCCTGGTGGGAAATTCCCTGAACGCTTTTCCGGGAGACACGCTTACCTTTTACGGTTCGGACTGTAAGGTAGCCGCAAAACTGGAAAAAACAGGAACGTATCTGGACACAGCGGTCTATGCAAACGAAGAAACGATAAAGACCCTCATCTCTTCGGCAAAAGAGAAGAAAATATTCGATTTTGGGGATGTTGACCCGGACGCCATTGTATCGTGTGTCCTGGTGAATGTGGCGGACGGCTACTCGGTCGAGGAAGTCCTGAATGACATCAACATTCATGTGCGTAAGGTCGAAGCGGTGCAGACACAGAACATGATCGAAGATGTGTCCAGACAGCTGACCGGCGTTTCGGATGTGGTCAGCGGACTGATCGTCATGGTCTGGATCCTGGCGCTGATCATCCTCGCCCTTGCGTTCATGATGATCTCCAACGAGAGAAAGAAAGAGTTTGCCGTACTGAGAGCGATCGGAGCTTCCCGCGGATATGTGGTGAAGATGATCCTCAAGGAAACGTTTCTGGTCAATATCATCGGCTGCGCATGCGGTGCGGCGCTCGGCCTTCTGACAACAGTGCTGTTCAGCGGATTTATCGAGAGCAGCCTGAAGCTTCCGTTTCTTCTGCCCGGAGCAGCGG
This sequence comes from uncultured Blautia sp., assembly GCA_946538475.1. Lineage (GTDB taxonomy): Bacteria > Bacillota > Clostridia > Lachnospirales > Lachnospiraceae > Blautia_A. The sequence goes on along the minus strand of CAMNGN010000041.1, from coordinate 2,573 downwards.
GTATGGCCGGCCTCGCGATAGCAGCGACGGCTGTTTCGATCATTGCGGGTACCGTCTCATCCGCGGTTTGCGCACTGCGCATCAGCCGCATGGACACGGCACTGATCCTGCGGGGGGAGAATTGAGATGCTGACGCTGAGAGGAGAAGGAATCTGCAGGCAGTTTATCAGAAAGCGCAAAGATTCCAATGTATTTTACGCGGTCGAAAAGACCGATTTTGAACTGCCGCCCGGTACCATGACGGTTCTGTCGGGGGAATCGGGGAGCGGAAAAAGCACACTGCTTCATATGCTGGCCGGACTTTTACGGCCGACCGAGGGGAAGGTGCTTTTGGGAGACCACGACCTGTACAGCCTTGACGACAAGCCGCTTTCTGTACTGCGAAACCGGCACATAGGACTGGTACCGCAGGGACAGACGCCGCTCATGGCGCTCACCGTGAAAGAAAACATTCTTCTTCCCTGTACCCTGTACAGACAGAAGGATGAAAGCAGTGCGGAAGACAAGGAGCGGAAGGCCGAAGAGCTGATGGAACAAACGGGCATTGCAGATCTCAAGGACGTTCTGCCGAGGGAACTTTCGGGCGGGGAGCTCAGAAGAATGTCCATCGCGAGGGCGCTCATCATGAACCCCGATGTCATCCTGGCTGACGAACCGACAGGCGACCTGGACGATGAGAATACCGGGATCGTCCTGAAGCTCTTTAAAGAGCAGGCCCGGCAGGGCAAGGCTGTGTTTCTGGTAACCCATGACCGCGATACATTCGCGTATGCCGACCGCAGGTTTACCATGCGATCGGGAAAAATAGAGGCTGTTCGGGATGAGATCTGACCGGTCGAAAGATTATGAATCACTGAGTGGGTTATCGGTTACCGGACAGCAGTGAAACAAATCGCTGTTTACCTTAGACTTAAAGGAAAGAGAGTGACGAACAAATGAAACTTTCAAAAAAATCGCTGAGAAAGCGTGCGTTTATGATCCTGGCTGTCATGATGACACTCATCATGGGAACGATGGCCGGCGCGGTTTACGCCGAAGATGCACCGTATGCGGCAACCTGGGAGGATTACAAAGCTACAGGTGCTCCGGCGTCTACCTGGAATGACGTAGTAGACGCGATGGAACTGGTGCTCGACTACGGCAAGGAAGCCTATGCGGCCGGGGATGCGGACGCCGCTTACAAGGCAGTCAGCAACGCTTACTATGGTTTCTACGAGACGACAGGGTTTGAGCGGATCGCCATGGGCTATATTTCGGGCTCGCGTAAATCCCAGATGGAACTTCAGTTCTCTGCTGCCAAGGCTGTGGCGAAAAAAGGCGGCAGCGTCGATGACTACAATGCCGAAGTGGAAACGCTCAAATCAATGCTTCGCGAGGACGCCAATATTCTGGATGGTACCTCAGGCGGAGACGATGGAGGGGAATCGACCGAATCTACAGGCAGCACGGGAGCAGGAGCTTCTGCGGCAACCGCTACATTCATCGCATGCTTCTCGATCATCCTGAGAGAGGGCTTCGAGGCGATTCTGATCGTCGGCGCTATCATCGCCTATCTGGCTAAATCTGCCAAGGGCGATGAGAAGGAACGCAAGAGAAAAGTTCGCCCGGTTTACCTTGGATCGATCATCGGTATCCTGGCCAGCTTTGTTCTTGCATGGCTCCTCAATCAGCTGAAACTTGCAAACAGTGCTTCACAGGAGATCATCGAGGGTGTTACCGCACTCACTGCAGTCGTCGTCCTTTATTATGTCAGCAACTGGATGCTTTCCAAATCCGAGACGGATGCCTGGACAGCATACATTAAATCGAAAGCGGAGCAGGGTTCGGAATCGGGCAGCCTGTTTGCTCTGGCAGCCACCGCATTCCTTGCAGTGTTCCGTGAAGGCGCCGAGGTCGTGTTGTTCTTCCAGCCGATGCTCGCGGGGGACAACATTTCCAGCGTATGGATGGGATTCATCATCGGCTGTATCGTTCTGGTGTTTGTCTATCTGGCGATCCACTTCCTGAGTATCCGTATCCCGATCAAGCCGTTCTTTACCGCAACCAGTATCCTGATGTTCATCATGTCCATCAGTTTCCTGGGCGCAGGTATCAAGGAACTGATCGAAGGTGAAGTTATAGGGATGACATCACCCGACTGGCTGCAGTGGATACCGTCAAACGACTTCATGGAAGTCCTCGGAATCTATCCGTGCCTTGAAACCCTTGTACCGCAGCTGATCCTTCTTGTCATCACCGTGATCATCTTTGTGAGAACGACGAAAAAGAATCAGGAGATCCATGCCAAAGCGGAAGCTGAGAGAGCAGCCGCACTGGCGATCGAAGAAGCCGAGAAGGCGAAAGCGGAGGATGAAAGACTCCGCGGCATCATCCGCGAGGTGATCGATGAGGTCCTTGTCGAGAATAAGCTGATTCAGAAGAAGCAGTAAGAACACGCGGTAAACACTTTAATACAGGATTTTGCGCCTGCCCGAAAGGGCAGACTGTAAAACCATAAAGATGTGTCTGCGAAATGATTAAACAGATACAAATCATCAATTTTCACAGGAGGTAGCTATGAAAAAAAGAATTAC
>CAMNGN010000040.1 GCA_946538475.1 uncultured Blautia sp. | reverse complement strand
CTCACTCGGCCCTGAGCGTCTCCATAATATCATCCGCCAGCGCAGCCACCGCCTCCTCGTCGGCGCTCTCCAGCCTCCAGAACAGCGGCTGTCCGTCGGCGCCGGGCGAAGCACAGGAGCTGAGCCAGGCTTCCGGATCGTTCGAGGCTACGGTACTGCTGAGGAACAGCACTGATACGACCGTATAACCTCTGTTTTTCAATTTTCGTACATAATCTATGGCGTTAAAGCCATTCTCATCCTCCTGGGTTCCCAGGCCGTCGGTATCGGTGCCGTCTCCCATCAGGAGGACCACTCTTTTCTGTGCTGCGTTTGCTTTGTACGCCTGCAGATTCAGGAATGCCCTGAGTCCTGTGCGGGTGCTGGTGTCCGATGTGATCCCGTAATTATAGAGGAGTGTCCCGTCTTCCTGCTTTTCTCCGAGATTCGTCCCATTACTGTAAGTTCGATTCATCGCGGCAATGGCCTTGGCCGGATCGTCCGTCCAGTTTCTGAGAAGAAGCTTTTCATCTTCGAAAGTACCCTTGCTGAATCTGACCAGGGAAAAATGCGGATCGTCAAAATGCTTTTCCGCAGCAAGAACAAGCTGAGCCACCAGACGCTGAAGGACTTCGACTCTGGAGGGATCTTCTTCCCTTTTTTCACACACATAAGACCTGCGGTTTTTTCCGTCTTTTTCGACAGATCGATAAAAAGTGCAGCAAAGATGTCCGCTTTCATCGACAAACATCTCAACAGGCTCTCCTGCGGTGAGCGTAATCGAAGTGGACATCGTTTCGAATATTTCTGTCGTTCTGGAATCCGTGATGGAATACCACCCCGGAGGTCCGGGCGTTTTTGACTGCATCACACCCATGATATACTTTGAATCTGCAAGCAGCGGTATTACATTCCTGTCGGAGATGCGGATGGCGGCGGATGAATCACCGCTCCAGTAGGCAAGAGGAGAATACTCGTTCTTTCCCTCTCCCATCTCTATATAATACCGGTAGTTTTCAAAGCCCATCGCATAATTATCGGTGTACCGTCTGTCCAGCAGCCCGGCTATCTGTTCATCATCAAGCGGCTGATTGACCGGTAAGCTGTCGTCTGCCATGATGGGTTCCGGCTCATAGAAGGAATAGCTGAGAGAACCGGATGCATCGGTCAGCAAGCCGAACCACGCGGTCGGAGCATCCGCATCAGTCTCGGGCGGGTCATTCTGATAGTAATACTTAAGCTTTACCGGCGTGAATGTGGCATCTGCATCGATCACCGCTTCTCCGGTAGACTCATCTACGGTAACGGTCGGCTGTCCGCTGATCAGAGAAACAGCCGCATATTTTTCGTGTCCGCCCGGTGACGGGTTGAGTACCTGCCGGCTGCCTTCGGTAACGGTCCCGGTTTCGGTGGAGAGCGTACCGTCCGCATGTACGTGTGTGACGCGGTATTCTACCGTATCTTCTGCAACTGCTGCAGAGGTATTTTCTTTATCCGCAACGCTCGTATCCTTCGACTCTATTTTCCCGACGATGTGAGTACCTTTCCCGCCTGTATCAGTCACGGAAGTACGCCTCATCATAGATGCTCCGATCACTCCCGCAAGAACCGCAAATATCACCGCAGCGAACGCCGCAGCAAGCTTGATTTTCCCCGTTTTTTTAGTCTTTTTTGACTCTTTACCTGTCTTCTTCTCCGCCGACAGACAGCTGAGAACCGCGGCTTTCATCTCTTTTGCGCTCTGATACCTGTCTTCCGGACGGACAGCCATGCCTTTCAGGATCACGGCTTCCTGCTCCTGCGAAACTGATTCATTAAGTGTGGAAGGAAGCTCCAGCACATCATCCGGTATTCGCTCTATGGATCTGACGGGTTTCCTGCCCGTAAGCATATAATACAGGGTTGCGCTTAGTCCGTAAATATCGGTCCACGGGCCCAGATGCGGGTGCGTTTTATACTGCTCCTCCGGTGCAAAACCATGTTTCAGGACTACCGATACCGTCTTATCCGTATTCTTTTCGGCATAATACGCGGCGCCGAAATCGATCAGCATGACCTTGCCTTCATCTGTGATGAAAATATTGTCGGGTGCGATGTCGCGATGAATAATATCGTTCGTATGGATCACATTGAGCGCGTCCAGCACCGGGATGAGGATATGCGCGGCCTCTTCAAAAGTATAATTTCTGCCTTCTTTGACCAGATCTCTTATTGTACATCCACGGAGATACTCCATGATGATATAGCCGGTATTATTGGCCCGGATACAGTCGTGGATCTGTACGATACCCTGGCCTTGACCGAACCTGGCCATTCTTTGTGCTTCGGCCATGAATTTATCCAGGCCGTCATGATACTGCCTTCCGTATTCGCCTTCATAAGACTCGACGGTCGTACTGTCCGTACTTCGGGTGGCAAGGCCGGTGGGATAGTATTCTTTTATGGCAACGATACGATCAAGGACCGTATCCTTGCCTATATATGTGATTCCAAAACCACCGTGACCAAGAGCTTTACCGACATAATACCGATCATTCAATATAGTCCCCGGGGGAAGAAAGATAGAAATATGAAGCGTCGTAAAATCCTCATATCCGCAACAAGGGCATTTACTTTCATGATCCTCGATCGGCTTCATACAGGAAGGACATAGCTTCATGGGCAGCCTCCATAAAAAAACAAACCAAAGGTGCACAGGTTATGTATGAATTATATAGTATTATTACTTTTCATACAATATATACTTCCCTGCCTTCGGGATCTTTCCGAGCAGCCACACGGCAAGATAACCGAGCACTGTCGCGGCAAGCCACAGCAGGCCGATCCTGAAAGACCAGGGTATGTTCCGGTCGATGATATACCCCTCGGTTATCCTTATAAACAGCAGATGGTACAGGTACACACCAAAGGCGTGGTATGCAAGATAGCGGAATGTGTGTGCGAACCGCACCTTGTCTATGCGCGAGAGCAGTTCTGCAAGCGCCGGCGAGCCGATCAGCACGGTCGGAAAGTCGTACCGGAGTTTATACACCTGCCCGTGAGAAAAGATCAGGTACTGTATATATGCACCTGCCGCGATGGAAAGAACGATGAACAGTATAAGAAAGGGAGCTTTCAGACGCCGGAACGCACCTTTTTTTATCGCATAGCCCATAAACATATAGATGCCGTACATTCCCCCGCTGAATCCGAGGGAAAACATCAGGTTCAGCCCCTTTCCGAACAGATTCTGCGACACCATGTTCAGGAAGGGGAAGCCAAAAGAATAAAAGATGTAGATGAGGACAGGTACTGTCAGAACTTTTACATCGATCGACTGCAGCGCGTTTGCCGCAAGCGGAAGCAGCAGATACATTCCCAGGATCATGGGCATGTACCAGGCGTGGCCCGAGACAAACTGCCTGACAAACAAAAAGTCTCCCGCGATCTGCAGGGGTGTGAGCGGATAATTCCTGAAGATGATAAAAAACGCATCGTAAACCAGGTAACAGACCCACGTGCAGATGAGCAGATGCAGGCATCTTTTATTAAGAAATGCCACGTAATCGCTGCTGCTGAACTTTCTGTCCAGCAGGAAATACCCGGTGATCATCAGAAAGATCGGCACGCCGAACGTTCTGCCGATCGTAAAGCATGTAAATATAAGCGCCTGGGAAGCGGGTGCCATCTGTGTGAGAATATCCACATTAAACTGTCTGCATGATGACTCGGACGCATGGCAAAGCACCACGCAGAATATTGCGATCGTCCTTGCCAGGTCCACCCATTCGCAGTGTTTTTTCTTTTGCTCCATCATATCTCCCAGTACCACACATTCTCCTGCTTTTTGGCATCCGGCTGTCTGAGGACCAGCTCGGGATTCTTCGCGCTCACCCGGGTATCGGCCGATATCGATTCGGTCACAAAGGTATTACCCGCAATGATGACGTTTTCTCCGATGACCGTATCCCCGCCCAAAACGGTGGAGTTTGCATAGATGGTGACATGATCCCGTATGGTCGGATGACGTTTTACGTTTGCGAGTGCCTGCCCTTTTCTGGTCGAGAGCGCACCGAGGGTGACGCCCTGGTAGAGTTTTACATAGTTGCCGATCTCTGTAGTCTCACCGATGACAACGCCGGTGCCGTGATCGATAAAGAAGTATTCGCCGATGGTTGCGCCGGGATTGATGTCTATTCCGGTGTTCGCGTGGGCATACTCGGTCATGATCCTGGGAATGAACGGTACTTTTTCCAGGTACAGCTCATGGGCAAGGCGGAACACATAGATAGCCAGAAAGCCCGGATAAGAGAAGATGATCTCTTCTTTACTCTTGGCCGCCGGGTCACCGTCGAAGCCGGCCTGAACGTCTTTCAGAAGCATCTCCTGGATCTCCGGCAGTTTGCGGATAAAACGCTCTGTGATCTGCCGGGCCTTTTCTCTCTCACTGTCGGCATTTGCCTCATCTCTTGTGCAGCTCTGGTAAAGAAAAGCGACCGTGATCTGTTTTTTCAAACGATCGTAAATATCATTCAGACGATACCCTGCATAATGTTCCGGAAATACCGAAGCCGCAGAATCGACAGCAAAATATCCCGGAAATATCACGTGCCGGAGGTCATCCACGATGGAAATAATAGCGGATCTGTCGGGCAGACTGCATCCGTTGTTGGGGATGAACAGGTCTTCCCTGATATAGTTCTCTGTGAGCTTTGCAAGTGTGTCGGAAATCACGTTCTGTTTATTGTCAGACATAATAATAGTATTCTCCTTTACGCCCAATCTATAAAGAAGGTATGATCCCTATAAACATAGCTGAACCCGCCTCTGCTATAAGAAGAACTGAAGACGTGCGACATCATGAAATACATGAAATTGACATCCTGATTATAGTAGAAGCCCGGAATAACTCTGGCTTTTCCGGTCTGACGGTATGCGGTAAAGGTCTTAAGTGCTTCATCCACTGCCTTATACGCAAGAGATTTGTTGATCCAGCTACCGTTAAGACGCCTGTTCACCGCGCCCATTGTTGTTGAATACTGTCTCGGCCCTGTCTGATAAATGACAAGCCTTACTTCAGACGGAAACTCTTTGTCAGCCTTGATCGTACGGTTAAGGATACACATGGCAACCGCTTCCATGCCGACGAGACCCTGATCTCCCGCCTCGGCCTCGCAAAGCGCCGCCAGAATATCTCTGTCGGTCAGATTTCCGTTTGCCACGCCGGTATCGGTCGCAAACTCGTTGACCATTCTGTAATATCTGCCGTTTTTCTGATCGTAAACGGTCAGATAACCGCCGTTGTTCGTGTAAGTAAACGGCTTCCGCGCTACATACGTAGCATCATAAGGCAATGTAACGACCCCGGTAACGACCTCGGTTACCACACCGTTGCCGTCCGCTTCATACTTTTTGCCATCAACGGTAAAGGCCGTATTGCGAAGCAGAAGACCCATGGAATCAAACCGATACATTTTCCCGTTCAGAGTAAGCCAGCCGACTGCCGCATGCCCGTCCTTTTTGTCGTAATAGCGTCTTTTGCCTGATATGGTAAGCCAGCCGCCCTGATAACGGGCACCTTTCTTGGCATAAGTAGACGATTTCTGAAAATAATAGAAATACTTGCCTACACGTACGCTTCCGATGGCCATCGCTCCGGTATCCGGTTTAAAGTAACGATAATAGCCGTTGACGTTGGTAAAGCCGGTCGCCATAATTCCGGTATCCGGCTTGAAATATCTCACATTCTTCTGAGGATCTGTGATAAAGCCGGTGGCAAGATAGCCTTTCTCTCCCAGATATTCGTGGAAATAACGTTTGACATTCGAACCGGAGCTCTGCATCCAGCCGATCACCTGATGGCCATTCTTGTCAAAGTAGTATTTTTTTCCTTTGATCGACAGCCATTTGTCTTTTACTCTTGCACCATTGTAATAGTAAAAGCAGATTTTCTTGTTATTCTCGGTTACAATGTTAAAGCCTCTTTTTACTGCCGCGTTTGCTTCTGTCGATGAAAAGCCTAACGTAATTCCGGCGATGAGCAGCATCGCAAAAACGCTCAGTATCACTCGAACCGGAAATTTTACAGCAGAACCGGTTTTGGATTGATCGGGTAAAAAATGATGATCGCTCATAAAAGTTCTCCTGATTTTTTACATATTTTAACGAAAGGTTACAATTATGTTACTTGGAATTATAAAACCTTTTATATTGCATGTCAATCTTTAAATAATAATACGCTAAAGAAGAGAGACGCATCGCACTCTTCTTTAGCGTATTTACTTCCGGATCACAAAACTTCCGGGTAGTTTTCTTTAAGATATTTACCCATAAAATCGGTCACTTTAGTCGCTCCCGAATCGTTCAGATGCCCTTCGTCCACAAAGTCCGTGCTGCCGTCCAGCCCTATCTCATCGATATACTCAAACAGGTTCAGATAGGGGATGTCGTGAAGAGCGGCATAATCTGTTATGGCATCGCGGAACTCCACATCGCCCTCGTACGGTACGGTAATAAAGATCACCTTTGTACCTGCATTCTCGAACAGGCTCATGATATAATCGAGTTCTTTGACCGCCTCTTCCATTAATTCCTGCTGCTCCGCGTTTGGATCATAATGCAGATCTATGGCCTGCGGCCTTATCTTCTGACGAAATCCACGCAGCTCTGTGAACTCTGCCACAAGATCTTCCGGAGACTGTGTGAAAGTCTTGTCGTCCACCTCCGCCCAGGTTTGATGAAACGAGATAAAGGGGAAGATGTAAGACAGCTCTCTCTCAAGCCTGCCCCTGAAGCACTCCTGCAAAAACCGCTTGCGGGAGGGAGTATCTTTTAAAAAGCGGGTATAGTAGACCTCCCCGTCCATATCGGTGTTTCTCAGGATCTGATTGAACTTGTGTGTGTCGATGATGGCGACTTTGGGTTTCTGCGTGATCAGGGAGTCTTCGACGAACAGGGTGGTCGTGTTCAGACGCTGCCAGGCGTCGGCATAATTGTATGCTTCGATGCCATACTCATCCTTCAGCTGCGCTGCCTTTATACCCTGCCACATGTGGCTGGACCCGTAAGCGATCACATCCAGGCTGAAGTCCGGCATCTCGTGAAAAGCCTCGATCGTAGCCACCTCATAATCCACCGTCTTCGGGCGTGTCAGTATACTCGCTCCGTAAAGCAGCAGACAGGTTACCGCGATCACTCCGCAGATCTGTGCGATATTTTTTAGAATCTTCATAAAGCTGTTCCTGACATTATTCTCAAACTATAGTGAAAAGCGTATGGGCCATCTGCTCCTTTTTCTTATGAGCATCCCTCAGACTGTCAGAACCTGAAATAGATAAAGGGATTATAGGTTCCGCCCATGAGAAAAATGACAGAAAAGCAGAAAATGCCGATCATTATGACATCACTGACAACATTTGCGGCAGTGCCGGTCATACGGTCTGAAGCGGAAATTTTTCCTCTCAGCCACACCCACAGAGGGGTCGAAGCAAAAATGCCGACGGCAAGGAAAGGAATGTCGGACCACAGTCTGAGCGAGCTTATGGTGACCGGCGCCTTGACCTGCCCGTTAATGAAGAACATTTTTCCGATAAAGCCGCCGATCTCTCTTAACGGGACCTGATCCAGCATGAATATTGCCCATCCGACCATCACGATGAGAAGGGTGAGGGCCCATCCGATCGGTTTGGGAATCTTTTTGTTCAGGCCGAGGAGTCTTTCTACAGTGATCAGCACTCCGTAATACACTCCCCAGATGACAAAATTCCAGGACGCGCCGTGCCACAGACCGGTCAAAGCCCAGACGACAAAAATGTTAAGCATCCATCTGCCGGTACTCACCCGGTTTCCGCCGAGCGGTATGTAGACATACTCTCTGAAGAAGCGCCCCAGTGTGATATGCCATCTGCGCCAGAACTCGGCGACCGATGTTGATGTGTATGGATCCTTGAAATTCTCCGGAAAATGAAAGCCGAATATTGCTCCCAGTCCGATAGCCATCTCCGAATAACCCGAAAAATCAAAGTAGATCTGCACGGTATACGCGATCACGCACAGCCATGCCATTCCTGTGCCGACCGTATCCATGGAGCACTTCAGAATGGAGCTCGCTATGAATCCGGCCTGGTTGGCCAGGAGCACTTTCTTTCCGAGACCCATGATCAGTCTGCCGACACCGTATTTTACATTGTCCGGGCTGATGTCCGGGTTCCTGAGCGACTCGGCGATCTCCTCGTACTTGACGATAGGGCCGGCGATCAGCTGCGGGAAGAACATGATGTACAGCGTGAACAGGAGCGGATTTTTCTGCCTGACTATCCTGCCGTTAAACAGATCGACAATATATGTCAGTACCTGGAAGGTGTAAAATGAGATTCCGATCGGCATGACGATATTCGGCAGCGAAATATCCGCATTTCCGGTAAGCATACCGATGTTTTTGATGATAAATCCCGAGTATTTGGTGACAATAAGCGGTACGATGTTGATCAGCACCGACAGAAGCAGCGCCCACACTGCACGTTTTTCCACATACTTTGATAAGATCCAGCTCAGCCCGATGCATGCAACGATCAGAAATATGTACCTGGGCTCGCCCGAACCGTAAAACATCAGTGAAAAGGCCAGCAACAGGTACTGCCGGATATTTTTCAGTTTCTGCGGAATGATAAAATACAAAATGCAGAGAACAGGCAAAAATACCACAAGAAATGACAGGCTCGAAAATACCATTACCGATCCTCCTCGAAAACAAATCTATATCCACCCGCACCCCAGGGGCCGGTGTTGGAGCATATGACCAGAGCGTCTATGTCGTACTTTTCGATAAGCCGGTCTATCGGTATTTTTGAAGGAACCCTGTAGTCATAATATATCAGGGTGTCAAAATGGGATGCCAGCTGATCCCTTATCGCCCTGCCGTAGGAATCCGACAATAAAAGCAGATTTTTGCCGCTGCCGGTATTGCTGCGTATGACAAAGGGATAGTTTCCGTCAGTATATGCTTTTCCGTCTGCGTCTCTCGCTGTCCCGTACATTTTAATATAATGATCGGCGCTTACATTTTTGTCTATCTCACCGGCTCTGTATTCGTCATACAGTCCGACCTTTGCAACGGGTATCTCCTCCCCCGTTTCGGGGTCGATGACAGCCGTCTCTCTCTCGGGAAACGGATATTCGTAGAAAGAAAAGTCGTCACGGCCATATTTGTACAGTTCGCCGAGCGCTCTGCCATAGCTTCCCAGATAGGTAAAATCATATGTCTCCGAAACATCATTTTCCTCTGTGGGAGTGAGCATCGGACTCAAGTCAAAATCATCGCTCAGCATGGCGTAAAGATCTTCATATCCCCGCTGAGCTCCGCGGTGATTCCAGTGGTGGTCTGTCTTAAAGTGCAGGTTCATATAATCCGCCGGATCGGTGTAAGTCAGGCGTCCGGTCTTTACATATGAAGGCACGGCTTCTGTAAGCTCTTTATAGTGATCCACCGGGGTCGTCCCCAGATAATCGTTGAACCAGTCGGTATCATATGCCTGTGTGACATAATAGGCATATGTTTTGATCCCGGGAAACAGTTCATGAATGCGCTCGATCTCGTCCACACGTTTTCTGACATTGTACACATTCATCGGTTTGACCGGCGGGAATTCGGTGAGATAGCCCGTATCCTCGATCAGCTCATAATCACCGACAGCTCTGAGGAAGTACTGACCTTCGGTTTTCTTTTTGAACAGTCTCACAAAATCATATGTTCTGTTCTCCAATGTGTTGAAGAGGCTGAGATACCGTTTGACGACCGCTTCGCGATACGCAAACTGGTCTGACAAAGCGGCATCGAGCCGTTCGACAATGCTTTCATGATACACGACCGACTCTTCGTCGGGGTGAAAGATCATGTCAAAGGTCGCCATTGTTCGGTTTTCGCTGCTCTCCATCTTAAGCGACGGAAAGAAATAAGTTGCAAAGATTATGAGGAGAGCAGCAAAAACGATTGCCACTGAACATTTATATTTCAATATGATCTCTCTTTTCTTTGTTAATGTTAAGGGCCTCAAAACAGACCGCTGAGTATGTTACTACTAAATTAAGAATGTGTCAACAAAGCCGGTTTAGTGTGTTTCCAGATAATCAAGCGCCTTCCACAGGATCCGCTTGTAGGTTTTATGTGTAAAATGAAGCCCGTCATCCTTGCCGGATTCTTTTCTCAGGCCTGCATCGGTGCCGAACCCCGTCTGCAGAAGCCATCTGTATGTGTCTATATAACCGTAGGTTCCCTGCACCCCGTTGTACACGATATCGTTAAACAGGCGTATGTGCCATTCCTTTCGCTCAGATCCGGGGTTTAACGATCTGATCTGCTCGCTTACTATGGGGTTTACGGACATGACAAACAGCCTGCAGCCTTTACTCTTTAATTCCGGGGCGATCCTGTTGTAGAAGTTTGCGTAAAGACGTGCTCTCCCGTCCGGGTCGCCTGATATATGGTTGACGCCGGAATTGAAGACGACGGCAATGGGCCTCTCATCTTCGGGGTCAGCTTTATCTATTTCGCTCAGCAGCCGGGCGTATCCTTCCTCCCTGAGCCATACCAGGCCCGATCCGGGCTCGGACACAAAAACGATCCCCCTGCTGCCAAATTTGGGAAAGGTATCTTTCATCAGGGCCTCTGTCCTCTCCATCCGGGAATCGCCCACAAAGATGATCTCTTTATATTTGGTGATGTCCGGCGCAAACAGCTGTTCTTCGGTCAGGTTCTTCTCTTTGCTCCTGTCGGAAAGAACAGCGTAGAGATGCATATCTCCCTGAATATTCTTCAGTTTCTCGTAAGCCTTAAAAGGCGCTTTGTACGGTGCCGCTTCGCTGACGAAGAGCTGTTTTTTTGGCCCCCAGCCTATGAATGTATATCCCTTTGGATTTAACATGCCCGGCAGGGTACAGTCCGCTCCTTTGTCGACTTTGACCTGCCTGAAGACAGACCCGTCATTATGATGAAGCGTAACGATCAGCTTTCGCGGCAGTTTTATCGTCTTAGCCCCGTACCAGCCTTCCGATCTGACCGTTACCGCATCACACACGCCCTCCCCGGTTCCCTTCATATGAAAGGTGTAATAGGTGTCCGGCTTAAGACCTGTGATGGTTACGGACGATTTGGAACTGCTGATATTGACAGTTTTGATGCCTTTTCCGGAATTAAAATTGTCTCCTTCCACATATTCCAGTTTATAGGAGGTAATATAGTCGTATTTCTGCCACTTAAGCGTCACTTTTCCGTTCGAAGATCCCTGAATATCGGTGATCGCCACAGTATGGGTCTTCATTATATAAAAAGTGCAGGTGGCGATTTCATTTCCTTTTTTGTCCACCGCGGCTATGCGGTAGCAGAATATCCTGCCGTTATCTGATTTTTCAAAATCTGTGTCATAATAGAAAATATTATTTGTTTTCCACGTCTTTTTGGTCCTGTGGTCAATATTTCCCGTCCTCAGGCTTGCGCTTTTTCGTGTGACGGTATAATAAGAAGCTCCGCTTACCCTTTCCCAGTACGTCCTGACGACCTGCATCGTCTGCGTTGTTTTGATCAGTTTGAGCCTTGCCGCTGCATGCGCCCCGGTTGCCGGGAACACGATGAGCACCAATACGAGCAGAAACAGCACCGGCATAATCTTTATGTTCTTTTTAAATGACACAGGCCATACTCCTCTCTCAGAATTGGAAGTAGATAAAATTAGCGGCATCGTATGTCGGGCCCCAGATACCGAACAGTAATACTGCGGTGATCGCTGCCGAGATAAAGATGCATCTGAACCAGTAGTTCTGTTTCAGGATCTCCTGCCGGACGACCAGATTGCGGCGTTTGAAAACATCCGCCAGCAGCAGAATGCCGATGCAGATGATCATCAGGCCGAAATTTTTGCTGTCCAGGCCGCATGTGTAGAGGGAACCGTCCCAGAATATCCACGGATTTCGGGCTGTGACCATCGATCTGATGATCCGCAAAGCTTCCCTGGTTCCTGCAGCCCTGAAAAAGACCCAGGAAAGATCGATCAGCACAAATGTGAACAGTCCCTGCAGCAGCTTGTGGCTGAAGTTCTCTCTGTTTATGCCGAAGCGGCATACAAACCTGTCCCTCAGAGGCTGCAGGATCTCTCCGATCACCTGATAGAGCCCGTTGAGCCCGCCCCACACTACGTAGGACAGCTGAGCGCCATGCCACAGGCCGCTGACCAGAAATACGATCATCTTGTTGATATATTTGCGCAGCTTTCCTTTTCTGCTGCCTCCGAGCGGAATGTAAAGATAATCCTTGAACCAGGAAGTCAGCGAAATATGCCAGTTTCTCCAGAACGTGCCGACCGATGTCGAAAGGTACGGTGCGTTGAAGTTTTCCATCAGGCTGATCCCCAGTATCTTTGCCGCACCCATGGCGATGGTGGAGTATCCCGAAAAGTCGCAGTAGATCTGAAACGCAAAAAGCACGGTGCCTACGATCAGATACCATCCGCCGTATGTCTCGATGTCGCCGTATACCGTGTCGACAAAAATAGCGATCCTGTCCGCCAGGACCAGCTTGAGGAAATAGCCCCAGAGCATCAGCAGAAGCCCTTCTTTTGCTCTCTCAAAAGAGAACCTTTTGGGGACCGCCAGCTGCTTCAGCAGGTTCTTTGACCGCTCTATCGGGCCGGCGACCAGCTGCGGAAAGAAGGATACAAACAGTGCATAGCGAAAAAAGTTCTTTTCCGCATATATCTCATCGCGGTAGACATCCATCGTGTAGCTGAGGGCCTGAAAGGTGTAGAACGAGATACCCACAGGAAGAATTATGTCAAACAGCGGGATGTGCAGCTGAATGTGAAATTTCGATAACAAAACAGAAAGGTTGGTTATGGTAAAATTGAGATACTTATAACAAAAAAGAATGCTCAGGTTAAGAATAAAACTGCCGGCGACGATCAGTTTTTTGGTGCGTATCTTCCTTGCCTCATCCTTTTCCGAATGCTTGGCCCTTTCCAGAAGGATACCGCTAAGGTATGTGACGGCCGTGGAAAAAAGGATCAGAATGGCATACTTCGCGTTCCAGCACATGTAAAAGTAATAGCTGGCGGCCAGCAGCCAGAGGTATTTGATCTTGTCCGGAATGATATAGTATACCATAAGGACAATGGGAAAAAATATCAAAAATTGGAGCGAATTAAAAAGCAAACTTTTTGTTCTCCTTTCAAACAGGTCCCGGCAGCAGATGTCCGGCCTGTTTTAATAGTTACAATATTTTACGTATCTGTTAAGAACCTTCACAAAAATATTTCAACTCTTTCTATTTTATAAGATAAGGCTCGAATGTCAAGCTTTTTACCGGCAAAAAAAAGATTGACCTTTCCTTTCTTTTTATATATAATAAGTTCGTTGTCATATGGAGATGTACCCAAGTGGCTGAAGGGTCCGCACTCGAAATGCGGTAGGTCGGGTAACCGGCGCGAGAGTTCAAATCTCTCCATCTCCGTCATACAGGGGATTGGTCAAATGGTATGATAGGGGTCTCCAAAACCTTTGGTGGGAG
>CAMNGN010000039.1 GCA_946538475.1 uncultured Blautia sp. | reverse complement strand
ATTTTATGGTGTCAGGTACCGTGAATTTTTTATGAACATATATCTCACGGATTACACCTCTTACACGGCGCGAATCCCATTGAGAGGATGCTTTCTCTCTCCATATACACATCTTCACGGTTGGCGGGATAAATGTCTGCGACGCTGCTGCAGTCAGGATAATGAAACTTCATCGTGTTCCAGTTCAGCACATATGCCATGCCTGCCGGAGTATCTGCCACCGGAGCCTCCACCACCGGATCTTCATACACTGTCCTCTGCTCGACAGGCGCCTCTGTAATGGGAACGGTTCTTCCGCTGTAGTCTGTCGAAGGAGGAACATTGCTGCTCCATTCGCTTCCGTTCTGTGTATAAAAATGCAGATCCCCCTGCATATCCGTCCTGTACAGAAGTATTCCTGCAGCAGCCAGCCTGTCCATCACGCTCTGATCGGGATGACCGTATGTGTTATCATACCCGCAGCTCACAACGGCCATAGCGGGAGATACCGCATCCAGAAAGACCTGTGAGGTGGATGATGCGCTGCCATGATGCCCCAGCACGAGGATATCACTGTCTATATCTTCCTGCGCGAGAAGCATATCTCCTTCACCGAGTGTCGTACAATCGCCCGTGATCAGGATGGATTTTCCCGCAGAAGTCACCTTAACCACAACGGAATAATCGTTTTCGTCCTGATACGTCGGCATAAGCGGCATCATGATCTGAATGACGGCCGAACCCAGGGTATAGGACGCTCCGGCCTCGGCGTAGGTGACTGTCAGGCCTTTTTCCTCCACAGCCCGCATGAAGGAAGTGTAGACATTTGTGTCTGTTGTATAATTTGGCGCGATCACTGTTCCTACGTCGAGTGCATGTATCGCGCCGATCAGGCCGTTAAGATGATCCTCGTCATAGTGCGAAGCGATCACATAGTCGAGCTTTTGTACGCCTGTGTTTTGCAGATACGAGACCACTTTCGAAGATGATGTTCTGGGACCTCCATCGTAAAGCGCGGTGCCCGCCTCAGTGGTGATCACCACAGAAAGACCCTGTCCTACATCCAGAACTTCGATTCCAAGATATGGATCGGAAGAGTTATATTCCTCCCCGCAGACAGCTAAACAGGCACCCAGAGAGACGAGGATGCTGAATACCAGGATCAACACTGTTCCTATACGCAGTTTTCTCTTTTTCATCTCAATTTATACTCCTTTAATTTAAAAGTTCAACAGCAAAGCTGTACATACAAAGATAAGCATTATCAGTAAAGTTCATTATAGCATATAAATGGCAAAATGCATCATATTCAAGCCATAAATGATGCCGTTAAGTTACCATTCACAGCCGAATTGCGCACTTGCTGCGAGATTGCGGCCTATAACAGTAAAGCATGCAGGGATTCGTCCCATCGCCAAAGGTGATTTGCATGGACGAATCCGTTACTTTTCGCAGTCTATGGACTGTAAATAGTAACACCGGTAAATTGACAATCACGACGCCCCGCCGTACACTATAGAAGAACTGATCCGGACAAATATCCGCAAAAAAAAATAGTGAGGAAGATTTATGAGCATACGTTTTATAGAAAGCGAACAAAGATTTGTACTGGAAACACGCAAAACCACCTATCAGATAAAGATCGACAAAACAGGATGCCTGCGACATGTATACTATGGGAAACGAGTCGGAGATACAGACATGGATTATCTGTATCGGACGACCGATCGGGGATTCTCGGGAAATCCTTATGAATTTCAGGATGACAGAGCGTGCTCTTTTGATACCATGCCTCAGGAATATCCAACCTTCGGTGTCGGGGATTACCGCGTGTCTGCTCTTCGCTGCTGCGCAGAAAACGGGAGCCGGAGCACAGACCTTCGTTATGCTTCTTTTGAGATCGGGGAAGGTAAGTATAAATTGGAAGGGCTGCCCTATGTTCGGGGCGAAGGCGAGAATGTCGAAACTCTGAAGATCACGCTGAAAGACAACGTGACAGGAATTGCTGTTGACCTGATGTACGGTATCTTTGAGGAAAAAGACATCATTACTCGGGCAGCCTGTATTCGCAATGAGTCTGAGGAGATCGTCTCTCTTCGGAAAGCCGCTTCAGTGTGCCTGGATATTCCTTATGGCGCCGATGATCTGATCAGCTTCAACGGCCGGCATTGCATGGAAAGACAGCCTTTCCGCCAAAGACTGGGGCAGAACATTGTTACCGTGAGCTCGAAAAGAGGAATGAGTTCCCACCACAACAATCCTTTTGTGATCCTGTGCAGCACGGAAACGACCGAGGATTCCGGCGACAGCCGGGGTGTCATGCTCATGTACTCCGGCAGCCACAAAGAAGAGATCGAGAAAGATCAGACCGGCAATGTAAGACTTGTCGCAGGCATACAGGATGAAGGATTTTCGTGGATATTGAATCCCGGAGATATTTTTTGGACACCGGAAGCTATTCTCTCCTGTTCCTCTGAAGGTCTTAACGGCCTGAGTGCAAATTATCACAGGATCATACGCGAAAATGTGTGCGATCCGATGTTCAGGAAAAAGAGAAGACCTGTGCTGCTCAACAGCTGGGAGGCATCTTATTTCCGATTCAACGAAAAAACGATCTATGAACTGGCCGTTCAGGCCAAGGACCTTGGGGCAGAGATGCTGGTTCTGGATGACGGGTGGTTCGGCTCCCGGGACAGCGACAACGCAGGGCTGGGTGATTGGACAGTCAATGAGAAAAAGCTCAAGGGCGGCCTGACTGCGCTTTCTGACAAGATCCACGATCTCGGGCTCCAATTTGGGCTGTGGATCGAACCGGAAATGGTAAACGAGAACTCCGATCTGTACCGGATGCACCCGGACTGGGTGCTTTCTGACCCCGGAAGGAAGCCGAACGTTGCACGTAATCAGCTTGTTCTGGATATGTCCAGAGCGGACGTCAGGGAGTACCTCTTCTCCTGTATCAGTACCTTGCTGAAAGAAAGCCGTATAGAGTACCTGAAATGGGACTTTAACCGGAGCCCGGCCAATATCTATTCGCACCTGCTCCCGCCCGAGAGGCAGGGCGAAGTCATGCATCGCTTCGTATTGGGAGTTTATTCCCTCCTGGCCCGGATACGCGAGGCATATCCCGATGTTCTGATCGAAGGCTGCGCGGGGGGCGGCGGCCGCTTTGACGCCGGCATGCTCTTTTATACACCTCAGATCTGGTGCTCGGACAATACGGATCCCATTGCAAGGCTGTTTATTCAGGAGGGAACCTCCTATGGGTATCCGGCATGCACCATGGGTTCTCACGTCTCGGCTTCACCAAACCACCAGACAGGGAGAACCACCCCGCTCTTCACCAGGGGTATCGTAGCTTCATCCGGCATACTCGGATATGAGCTTAACCCGGCGTCTCTGAGCGATGAGGAAAAAGATGAGATCCGCGCTCAGATCGAGACATATAAGAAGTATGAGCATCTGATCCGGGAAGGCACATATTATCGGCTCAAAGAAAACAGCAGCGGTATCGAGACTGTCTGCTGGGCATTTGTCTCAAAAGAAAGAGATGAAGCACTTGTAAATCTGGTTTCCGTCAATGTAGCCGCAAAGACGCCATTCCCGCACATAAAACTGAAAGGTCTTCGAGAAGACGCTGTCTATATGATCGAGGAGACCGGACTGTGCACCACCGGCGCCGCGCTGATGTACGGCGGTTACAGCTTTGATATCCCTGAGGGCGATTACCCTTGCGCGCAGCTCCATCTGACTGTGGTACAGGGTACTGTGAAGTAAAAGATAACCGGAAATACGCTGCGCTGTTTGCTGCCGATCAATATCCGGCTCTGCGGACTGTCAGGTGTGGTTTGAACCCGAACCACACCTGACACCATGAACAGATTGTTAACATGCATCTTCTATCCACCGTTCATACCCCGAAGGAATAGAAGTGTACTGTAAAGTCCAGGTATCATCGCCGATATCTTCGACAACTTTGCACATCAGTTTTCCGCCGGCTTCCATCTGGATATTGTCCAGAGGCCCAAGCTGTTCGGTCGTCTGAAGGAGAGCGCTGTCGCGCCCTACAGAAACGAGGCCGCCGTAGCAGGGTTTGTCCATCGTGTGTTTTGCATCCAGCCTGTAAAAACAAACCGGCAGGGGACGACTCAGTTTTCTGAGCACATCGCTTTTTGTCTTGACAGTAATGTTGTACGGGTCGCCGAGACCTGTGACATGCGAAAGTACCATCTCTTTTTCCGCGCCTTTTGGCAGCACAGTCAGTTCTCTTTCAATTTGAAGAGGCACAGAGATCCTGCTTCTTACCGCAGGAGAAACGAGGATCTGCCCTCCCACCGTATAGCTCTCTATTCTGCTGCACATATTCACATGTTTGCCAACCACTCCGTATTTCATTCTTTTCTCGGATCCGATATTCCCGACGATCACTTCCCCTGAGTCGATACCGATCCCCATCTCCAGATGCGGGAGACCCCTCTCCGTATTCCAAAGATTGATCTCATCCATGGCCGCCTCCATCTCAAGCGCGGTCGCCACGGCATCCGTCGCGTGCGTCTCCGAATAGACAGGGGCCCCAAAAATCGTCAGGATCCCGTCGCCGAGGAATTCGATGATCGTCCCGCCTCGTTTCTGAATGATATCCGTCATTTTTGCCAGATAGTGATTCAGCATGGAAATGAGCTCGTCCGCGTCCATCTTCTCACTCATGGCCGTAAAACCGCGGATGTCACTCATCATAACCGTGATGGTCTTCTTTTTGCCGCCGGGAGTCAGACCGTCAGGTGTCTCCAGAAGTTCCTTGACGACCTCATCAGACAGGAACATGCCGAATGTTCGGGAAAGAAGGTCGTTGTAATTCTTAAGCTGCCTGTTCAGCCTGTCTATGTGCTCCATGGCTCTGACCGCATCCTGCATCTCGATCATTTCGCTCAGATCGGTCATGACAATGGTAAGCCCCCTGAATCCGGGAAGATCCCCCTGCAGGACCGACACGGTCACGCGAAGATGCTTCTCCTCTTTGCCGTTGTAATAAGGAACAACCTCTGTAACCGCCTTCTTTTTCTTTTTTACTTCATTGATCGTCAACTGCAAAAACAGATCGTTGCGAGAATCTCTTCTCAGCAGAGCAGGCAGAGAGCTTTTTGTCAAATCGTTTTCTCCATAGCCGAGTATCTGATACGCTGCCTGATTTCCATATACGATATAGCCCTCATAACTGAGCACCAGAAATCCGTCTGTCATATTGTGGATGACGCTGTCGGATATTTGCTTCAATAAAACTGCCACGTTTATCTCCTCTCTTGCACATCTTTCCTTGTATTCCATGGAAACATTCGCTTACATAGTATAAAAGATACTATATACATCCTCACAATGCAATGAAAAACTATAATGAAGCGGCCCGCTCGGAGCCGCTCCACTTTTAATGCGTCGCCAGATACTGCAGCGCTTTCCATATAATTCTTTTGTACGTCCTGAACGAATAATGAAGTCCGTCGTCCTCCACCGATTCCGTTGCTTTTCCTGCGTTAGTACTGAACCCTGTTTCCAGAAGCCAGTTGTATGTGTCGATATATTCGTATGTATCACTTAAACCACTGCGCATCATAGCGTTGATCACACGAACATGCCATTCTTTTCTGAGACTTCCCGGTCTGACGGATAAGATCTGTCCACTCACAAGAGGATTGACCGACATGTTAAACAGCCTGCATCCCTGCTCCTTTAATTCCGGAGCGATTATCCTGTAAAAATCCAGAAAAGCATGCCCTTCGGATTCCGGGCCTCTTCTTTCGATCCCGTTTACGCCCAGACAAAATACAACAGCAATAGGCCGATTATCCTCCTGATCTGTTCTTGCTATCTCATCCAGCAATAAGGAATAACCTGTAGTCTTCAGCCAGCTGATGCCGGCTCCCCCTTTGCTGACAAAAGCGATCCTCTTCTTTTTATAATCCGGAAATTTCCTGATCAATTGCAGCTCTGTCCGCTCCATGCGGGAATCCCCGACAAAGATCACTTTCTTGTACTTTGACACATCGGGAGCAAACATCTGTTTTTCCGAGAGATCCTTTTCTTTACTTCTGTCAAAGAGCACCGCGTACAAATGCGTTTCTTTCTGAATATTGCTCAATTTCTGATACGCCAGGAACGGTACCTGATAAGGCCTGTCCCCGCTGACTGTCATACCTTTTTTGGGACCCCAGCCGATAAAAGTATATCCTTTAGGATTTTTCATACTCGGCAAAATGACACTCTCACCTTTTTTGAGGCTGTATTTTCTGAAAACAGAGCCATCGTTATAATGAAGGACCAGAGATGTCCTCATGATCGGCAATGCTCCGCTCTTTTTCCCGTACCATCCTGTCGATTTAACCGTTTTGCTTTCATACGACCCTACTCCGGTCCCACGTACACGGAAAGTATAGGTTTTTCCCGGTGTAAGCCCTGTGATGGTCACAGAAGATTTTGTCTTATCGACAGTCCTGGTTTTTATACTCTTCGCGGAATTAAAGTCAGTCCCTTCTATCCACTCAAAACGGTAAGACTCTATGTAATCGTATTTCCTCCATTTTAACGTTGCTTTTGCCTCAGAAGCAACGTTGATATCGGTGATCGCACAGGTCGGTGTTTTCATGATATAGGTTGTACAGGAAGCGATCTCAGTGCCTTTTTTGTCCACTGCGGAAATGTGATAACGGAATGTCTTTCCGTTATCTGTATTGCTCAGATAAGTATCGTTAAATGCGTTGGTACCTGTCTTCCACTTCTTTTCGCTTTTCTGAATTATCTTTCCTGTTTTTCCATCAGCGGCTTTTCTGGTAATAATATAGGAAGAAGTCCCTTTGACCGATTTCCAATACAGTTTAACCACTTTCATCGTCTGTGATGTTTTTGTGATCTCGATCTTTGACGCTGCGTGGATGGTATTTGCCGGAAGACATACGAGCATCAGCAAAAATGCCATGATCATCGGCAGAATCAGCAGTTTTCTTTTTGACAACATGTTGATATACTCCTCCCTTATAAAATCCCTGAGCCCTGCTTCAGGAGCAATATTATAGCTTCTTATTATAATACTCTTTTGTTCCGGGTTGCAATATTTTACTGAAGCAGCAGAGAATCTTTGCGAAATCAGTTTGAATAGTGATATATTTATGTGTATTTTATAATATAATTCTTCATTTCAAACCTTCAAAATCCCGAGCACTGAACAAAAATGCTTCATACATCTGACTGTACCGGGCTCGAAGATAACCGGGGGCTGATGTAAAGTAAAAAAGTGAGCTGTGGGGACTTTTGTCCCCGCAGCTCACTTTTTCTTAAACCACTTCCCCTGCGCCGTCAGATCACTGTCGGCAAACCCAGAAGTTTTTGTACAGGATGGCTTCAGAAGCGCACTTGCTTCATCCTTGTTGGAAAGATTCCAGCACACATAGCTGATGTGATTATTCTTCAGAAAACTGATCCACTTATCCCCCTCCGAAGTACTCACCCGGCCGTTTCCCGAGGCCTCGCTTATGCCGAACTCGCTCACAAACACCGGCAGACCTTTCTTTACCGCGGTCTGCACCTTCTGCCGGTAGGACTGACCGTGCGTCGCGGCATAAAAATGGAAGGTGTACATGATGTTGGAATAGCCGGTGATCGGGTCTGCGGCAGCGACATCGACGTCCTGCGACCAGGTGGGTGTGCCCACCAGGATTATCGCATTCTTATCATTCCCGCGGATCGCTTTGATGACCTTCGTCGCGTAGTTCTTTATCGTATTCCACGATGTCCCGCCGTTCGGCTCGTTGCATATCTCATAGATCACATTTTTCTTATTTTTGTATTTGGCCGACATGGTCTTAAAGAAATTCAAAGCCTCGGCCTGATTCTTCTGCGGGTTGCCGTCGCTCAAAATATGCCAGTCGATGATGACATACATCCCCAGGTCCGAAGCATAGTCGACACCCTGCTGAATCAGGTTCCTGAGCGCGGTCTTATTTCCTCCCGAGCAATAGCCGTTGTATTCCTCGGTGTACATGGCCAGTCTGATACACTGCACTCCCCATTTATCCCTGAGCGTTTTGAACGCTGCTTTGTTTACATACGCGGGGAACCAGTTGATCCCGTGAGTGCTTACGCCCTTAAGGACCACGGTTTTTCCCTTGCTGTCCACAAGAGACGACCCTTTTACCTTTAACCGCCCATATTGCTCGACGGGAGTTTTTCCCGTAGGCTTTGGCGTCGGTGTGGGCTTTTTGGTCGGAACGGGCGTCGGCTTCTTTGTGGGAACCGGTGTCGGGGATGCCCCTCCGACTTTCCTCGATATGGTTGACTTCTTACTGCCGTTCCACACCGTGCCGCTGAGCGTTTTTATACCCGGCCTTGAAGAAGCCTTCACGATAAAACCGATCTCGATACGGCTGCCCCTCAAAATCTGCTTGTTGTAAGAAGCAGGCTTTATCGTCATCGTCTTTCCGGCGATCGAATAGTTTCCGCACCAGGAATTTACAAGCTTTATATTCCTGTCGAAATTAAACTTCAGATTCCATGAGGTGATCTTTGCGGACTGCGGATTTTGGAGAGCGACGGAAAACTGCACATAGGATTCCTTACCCTGGTTCCACTTGTTCACTGTTTTTACAGAAACCGTCATGGGCTCTTTTGTCTTGCCGAATGTCGGAAGCGCGAGAAGAGCAGCCGCAAGGATCATGGCTGTCAATATGCAGATAAATAATCGAGTGTGTCGATGGTTTTCCGGCTTTTCTGTCATACTCTCTCTCCTTTCTTATCCTGCCGGCAGATGCCGTTAAACACCTTATCATGATGCCTTCAAGATATCTTATTTGGTAATCGCATAATCCCCCAGCCGTTTCGCAGCCCGTGCCATCACGGCGTCGAAATAAGCCCTGTCGGTCTCCGGCAGATCGGAAGCGCCAAGCTCTGCGGCCCTGTCCGCAATTTCGGAATATTTATGAAGATACTTGAGATACTGCGTCTGCTGAGTGAAATTGTTCTGATCGTAAGTTTCGAGAAATGTGCTGTATTCACTCACAAATTCTTCATAAGAAGCAAGAAACTTTTTTACTTCGGGTGAGACACCTTCGGCAAACTCGAGATCCTCTCTTGCGCTCACTGTCTCGCCCCGGCCGATGAAGCTGATCGTGATGGTATCCCAGAGATCGGCACCGTCTTCCAGCTTGAGGATCTCGTCGGTGATCGGAGTCGTTTCTATTGTTGCCTCCGTTCCCGGATCGATCGAAATACACAGATCATAATTGTACAGGGTGATCCCCTCGAGAGTCATCAGCGCAGGAATCGTCTTTGCGCAGACTGCAGAAACTTCTTCTACAAACTTTTTCTCGTCAGCGTCAAGTGTGAGTGCGTTAAAGAGCTCCGCGTCGACAGCCTCACCTTCTGCAAGGCCGTTCGCAGCGCGGTAGTCTTTGATGGCCTGCTTTGTCTTTGTTCCGGCCACACCATCAGGGGTGCCGCAATCGAAGCCTGCCTCATTGAGTTTTGTCTGAATTACAGTGATGACGGTTTTGTCTGCAAAATCGATCGGTGAAGCAGATGCCGGCAATGCTGCAGCCGCAAACAGAGCTGCTGCGAGAAACAGTGCGGGGAATTTTTTATACGTCATTTTTTCTACCTCCAACACAATCATTTACTATTGTCACCCAATAACCTCCTTGACTACCCTCAGAAGCTCATCAAACTGCCGGATCTTCGGAGTCCCCTCCGGCACCTCTCCGTAGCCATACGCAGCGTGGATGAAGGGAAGGCCGGCGGCGCAGGTTGCATCGTAATCTCCCATGGTGTCGCCTACGTAGACAGCTTTTTCAAGACCGTTGCGTTCTACCACCAGGCGGATGTTGTCGGCTTTGCCCTTGCCGGTGCGGCCGTACTCTTCGTAATCATCAAAGCAGCGGTCCATCCCGTGCGCCTTGAAGAACGCGGGGATGTAGCCTTCCTGACAGTTACTGACCACACTCAAATGATAATCTTTACTTAGCAAAGCGAGAGTCTCTTCGACCTTATCCATGAGGATCCCACCGTGGATCGAGATATATTCATTCTCATAATCCATACACTCTGCCATCAGTTCGTGCCTGCGATCAGGGGGAAGATAGTCGAAAAACTCGTTCTCGATATCGAGCATGGTCTTGCCCATAAGGTGCTGCATCCATTCGATGGTGGCGGGGCGGGTGGCTTCGGGATGTTTGTCAATTATTACGTTCCAGGAGTCGACGACCGCCTGAGAGGAATCCCAGAGAGTGCCGTCGAGGTCGAAAATAATTCCTTTTTTCATGTGGTTTTACCTTTCTTTATATTCACCCGCAGCCAATAAATCGCAATAAGCACCCACGCCACCGCCAATGTGATAAGCAATGCGCGTGAGCCGGCGGGCAGGGGGCCAAGCTCTTTCTTGCCGCCGGATATGCCTCCGACGCTGCCCTGGTCCAGATGGTACAGTGATGTGACCTCGCTGAACAGATTATCGAGGAACTCATCATTCACTTCGGCTTTGCGTCGCACGGACTTGGTCACGTTTTCGATCATCTGCCCTGCGGCGTCGCGGAGAGAGGCGGAGCCGTTGAACACCGGGGTGACGAAAGTATCGGAAGTGTGTGAAAGCAGGAGCTCCGTCGCCTTGATCTTTACATCATAATGCTCGGAATTGTCCTCACCTGCCCTGGACAGATAGTCCTGATACTCCGCGGATTCCTCCGCTTTGGACGTCACGGGCACGTAACCCTCGGTCTCGGCGTAAGCGGTCTGCACCTCATTCGTCAGCATATACTGCGTGAAGAGCCAGGACGCCAGCACGATCTGCGGGTCACTCTTGTTGAAGATACAGATCGAGGGTCCCTGCGAGATCATTTTTGGATCATCAACGTCAAACTGCGGAACCGTCATGACAGCGGTCTCGAAGTCGACTTTTTTGTCCTCCGCGATGTCCGACAGCGGGGCATCAGCCCCCATCCAGGTGGCGCCCGCGGTGGAGTCTATGGCAAAAATGCACTGCCCTGCATCGAGGAAATTAGCCGGGTAGCTCGAAATCTTAAAGGTCGAAAAAGCGCCCGATTTCGCATGCACCGCTATCTCACTAAGGATCTCGCGGGTAGTGTCGTTAAAGATCTCGATCTCTCCCGCGTCCGTAGAATAGCCGGCATCCTTCTGCTTGAGCATCTGGATCATCATGTTGTCGGTGGACTTGTAGATGAAAGGAATCAGCACCTTCTGACCGTTCAGCTTGAACATTCCATCGGCATCTTTTTCCATGGCAGCCTCAGAAACTTCCCAGACAAAATCCCAGGTGAGCGTCTCGGGAAGCTCGTATCCCAGCTGTTCCACAAAATCTTTATTGATATAGCAGGCCTCGGTGGAGCGCATGTAAGGCACAGCGTAGTAGCTCTCGCCGAGCTTGCATTCTTCCAGAAACTCCGGAATTACTTCGTCCTTCGTGGGCCCGTCGTACAAAAGACCGCTGCCGCCAAAGCCGTAAGTTTCGTCCTCGAAGAGGGCATCCAGCGGCACGACCACGTTATCGCCGGTCATGTAAGTGGCGATGTGATCGGGGTAAGTGATGCACACATTTGGCGTGGTTTCGGTGGCGATATTGGTGATAACATCGTTGTAGATCTTGCCGTAATCGGTGTAAAGACGCAGGTTGACCGTGACATTCGGGTACAGTTTTTCGAAGTCATCGATGGCTTTTTCATATATCTTTGTCTGCGTCTTGTTGGTGTCGTTTTTGGCCCAGAAAGTGATCTCGACCGGCTTACTTGTATCGAACTCTTTGGGAACTTCGAAGGCTGCGCGGCCTCCGGAGCCGTGACAGCCGGTGAGGGCTAACGCAGCAGCGGCAATGATTATTATGATCTTTTTTCTCATCCCTTTGTCCCTCCCCGCGATACACCTTCCATGATCTTGTTGTGGAAGGCCAGGAACAGGATCACCAACGGCACCGAAATGATGACGACCGCGGCCATCATTGCGGGAATATTCTCGCGCCCGAAACCGTTTTCGCGGATCTCCTGAATACCGTTGGAAACCAGGAAATACGCCTGATCGTCGGTGATGAGACGCGGCCAGACATACGAGTTCCAGCACTCGATCACCTTGAGGATAACGATGGTAATTACCGTCGGTTTGCAGATCGGGATCATCACTTTGATCAGGTATTTGAAGTCCGAAGTGCCGTCAACTTTAGCCGCTTTGTACAGCTCATCGGGCACCTGCTCGAAGTTTTCTTTGAGCAGATAAATGTAAAAGATCGACGTGACCGATGGCAGAATAAGGCCCGTAAAAGTATTGCGGAGGCCCAGGTTGGTGATGGTCATAAAGTTGGTGATGATCACAAGTTCGTTGGGGATCATCATCAGCGAAAGAAAGACAGTGAACGTCAGATTTCTTCCGCGGAAGTCAAGCCGTGCAAAAGCGTAGGCCGACAGCACGATGACGATAAGCATCAGCGCCGTGGTGATCACGGTGAAGATGAATGTATTCAGGAAATATCTGGCGAGCGGGACCGCCGTGAAAGCATCCTTATAGTTCTGCAGTGTCGGAGAAGTCGCGTAAAATTTGGGCGTGTACTCCGAATTGTACGAACCGTAACTTTTGATGGAAGTCAGCAGCATCCAGTAAAACGGAAACAGCACGATGACAGCCCAGATGACCAGGAAAATGTACACAAATGTATTGCGGACCCCGTGGCCCGATCCTTTTGCTTTTGTATTCATAGTGCGTCACCTCCTCGAACCGCGTCCGCTGATCAGCAGGTTTATGGTGGTGATCGTGAGGACGATCACGAACAGGATCAGGGCCGCCGCCGATGCGTACGAGGGATATCCGCCGCTGTCGCCGTAGAGCATGTCGTAAATGTATCCGACGATCGTGTTCATCCCGGCGGCGTTCAGGTTGGTTCCGAAGATAGCCACCTCGTCGCTGTAGGCTTTGAAGGCGCCGATGAAGCCGGTGATGACCAGATAGAAGATCATCGGGGCGATCATCGGCAGGGTGATCTTGTAGAAAGTGCGGAAGGCCGAAGTACCGTCCACCTTGGCCGCTTTATAGTACACCGGATTGACCGATGCGATGGCGCTGGTGAGGATGAGGATCTTGAACGGAAGCACGATCCAGATGGTGTAGATGCACATCACCAGCATTTTGGCCCAGTAGGGACCTTCGATGAAGTCGATGCTGCTGCCGCCAAAAAGGTTGATCAGCGCATTGATCATGCCGTCCGAATACGGGGTCTTTTTAAACAGGATCATGAAAACCAGGCCGACCGCCAGCGTGTTTGTCACGTAGGGCAGAAAGTAGATGGTCTGGAAGAGCTCCTTGAGCTTCGGCACAGAGCTGAGCGCCAGCGAAATAAGCAGTGCCAGGATGGTCGAAAGCGGCACTGTGATGATAACCAGCAGGAAGGTGTTTTTGATGGCCTGCAGGAAATATGGGTCACGCAGGACATAGCCGAAGTTGTAGCCGCCGTAGCCGTAGAATGTCTGGGAGGCGGAGTTGTAGCCCTCTTCCACCGAGTAGATCATAACGTCGATCAGCGGGTAGAGCATGAACACTCCCAGAAACAGGATGGCGGGGAGGAGGTACAGCCATCCTTTCATAGATTTCTTTTCCATTGAACTCTCCTGTCTGCCGCGCATTGCGCGGCGTAGGTGCGCGGAGTTATTCCGTGGTA
>CAMNGN010000038.1 GCA_946538475.1 uncultured Blautia sp. | reverse complement strand
AAAAGGCCGGGCTCTCACACTATCCGTGAGGGTCCGGCCTCTGCTTTTCATTATTCATTCTTATTACCCTGTCATTCGGCGCATCAAATGCCTTCCATGCTCTTTAAGCCATTTTTCCCACTTGCGGTACTCGGGGTAGACTCGCAATACTTCTTCATAGAAATGTTTGGAATGGTTCATCTCTTTCAGGTGGCATAATTCGTGCACCACAACGCTGTCGATCACCTCGGGAGGCGTCAGCATCAGCAGACAATTAAAATTAAGGTTCCCCTTTGCGCTGCAGCTTCCCCACCTGGATTTCTGGTTGCGAATGGTTATCCGACTATAGTGAACCCCTACCTTCGGGGCATAATATTCCACTCTCTCCGGGATCACCTTCAAGGCACGCTCGGCAAGAGCACGGATCTCCTCCATCGTAAGGCGGTCATCAGGCGCAGTTTCCTTCTCCATGCGCTTTGCCTTCTCCAGATGTTTCTCGATCCACTCGGTGTGATCCTCCACAAATCTTCGAATATCCCTTTCCGGGAATCGCAGCGGAGCCCGTACGATCACACTTCCATCGCTCCGCACTTCCAGGCCAATAGTTTTTCGGCGGCTTCTGATCAATTCGATATCGTCAAAACGGAGACTCATCTGTTCTTTCCATATCCTTCCTCGATGCAGAAACGAATAAGGATGGCCACCATTTCTTAATGAACCTTTTTTCGGTTTCATTCTCCTGAAATGATGACCATCCTAAAATACTTCTTTATTCAATTTTTTACCTCGTATTCTTTAATATTTTATTCTTCTATATTATATTTTTATAACCGAATCTATCTTCGGTCCTTCTTTTGTATGTATTTCCTGCTCATAATCGGCTATGCCGCTTACTTAGAAAGTTTTATAGATTTTGAATTATAATTTCACGTACTATAATTCGATTTTTTATTGGATGAAATCAAGGCTATACTTTTTCTTCTCTATAAACAATCCTGAACTTAACTTTTTAAATCCAAATCCGCTTATCTCTTTTAAAATGATCTTCTGCTCAAATCTTTATCATATTTATAAACATTTGTCTTTACTTCGCAGATTTTCTATTTTAGAAAAAGTTCCCTGAAATTTCTTATCCCGAATACCTCTTAGTATTCATCCGATGCACAGCTTCGATCCTCATCCTATGATGCCGATGAGATTCTCAAAGTATCTTCCTATCCCTTTTTAAGAAATTCTCCGAAACTCTTCTTTCGGACGACTTCCGGGATGCGGGTTATACTCTCCTTCTTTTCGTTTCTTCACACGAAAATCGGGATCTCTGTACCGGTTTTGTGACATCTGTTCAATATGAAAAACCGCTTCTATAATACTCCGATACCTTTGTTCCTCTGCATGTTCAGGAACTGTTCT
The DNA here is from genome assembly GCA_946538475.1 of uncultured Blautia sp. GTDB lineage: Bacteria > Bacillota > Clostridia > Lachnospirales > Lachnospiraceae > Blautia_A. The sequence continues at coordinate 12,579 of CAMNGN010000038.1, read as the reverse complement.
CATCTCAATATGTATCGGGTCTTTCTTGCAGGAAACGCGGTTCCTGTCACTTCATATTGATGGGGGATTACTTACCTTTTCAATGGAGTTCACCTGATCCTTTCTCACTCGTTTCATTTCTGATCTACAGCTCCGACACTGTAGTATGAATACCGGTGTTCAAGAGGTTTTTTTTCTCTTGTTTTTTGATGTACTCATACTACCACTCATTTCCGAATATGTCAAGCATAATTTCGAAAATTTTTGGTGATTTTTATGTATATTCTGTTTATAAAGAATATATTCATCATATTGTTCAAACATTATAAACATTTATAAAACTTCATATATTTACAATCAAAAAACTCGAGCATCGCTCGAGTTTTTAAAAGACTATCACTATATTCACAATGTAACTGTGTCAAAAAAAGCGTGCCCGGAAGGAGAGGGGGTTCGGGGGTTGCCGGGTGCCGGTGGCACCCGTTTGGCAACGACCGGAGCGGAGCGAAGACCGGAAGGCGGGCTTCGCAACTCCGAGCGCTCCTCTCCCCCGAGTCGCGGGGTGCTTGAGGGCAATCGCCCTCAAAAGGCCCCAGCGTCAGCGTCTCGCATTGTAGTTGATGAGGCACCCCTTAAGTATAATATCCCTCTCATCATCCGTCAGCTCACCCAGCGTTACCACAAACTCTTCAAGAGCATCCCCCTTCACGGTATATCCTTTGATCACATCGGCCTTCCGCTCCACAGCTTCCCTGATTCCCGGGAAAAACAGGTAATCCCCGTTCGCGAACGGCAGCTCGCCCTCCTTGATGAGGAACGGCAGCATGCCCCAGTTGATCAGATTGGAGCGATATCTCTTGGTCGCATACTCATTGGCCACATTTGCCCAGCCGCCGAGCACCTTCTGGCAGGAAGCCGCCTGCTCTCTCGCAGAACCGTCGCCCGGCTTGACCGCAAAGATCGTGCTTCCGAAACCCAGGTCCGAAGCCGCATCGGGATAAGCGGCAGCGATCGTCTTCAGCACGCCCGCAAGCTCGGGAACCGCCGCGACCGGATCCTCTCCCGCCTCGATCGCCTTCTCAGCCTTCTGAATCTCCTTCGCCCGACCTACATACGCGGGATCCTTACGGGAAAGGGCAAACTCTGCAAGCCCCAGCGGGTTGGAACGATACGACGAAGTCTCGCCCGACGGGATCAGCTCATCCGTAGTCGTGACCGGATCGTGGATCTCGGAAACCACCTTGAGCACCAGATTCCCCGCAAGAGCAGGCATCTTCGGCCAGTCCTTGATGTTCGGGCCAAACTGAATCTCGACAGAAGGATCCGCAACACCCTTGCTGTCAAAAACTCTGTTCTCATAGATCGTCTTGTCAAAGAAGTACTTCTGACCGGTGTACTCCCCTGTATACTCCTCAGCCGAAGTCAGGAAGCCCTTGTTGGCCGCAGTCGCAGCGATCGACCTGGCATCCATAAGAGCCACCGAAGAAATCTGGCCGTTCTGGATCCTGGAGCCCTCCCTGTTGGGGAAGTTCCTGGTCGTGTGCCTGATGCTGAGCGCATTGTTGGCCGGCGTATCCCCCGCGCCAAAGCAAGGTCCGCAGAAAGCAGTCTTGACCACAGCCCCCGTAGCCAGCAGATCGGCCAGCACTCCATTCCTGGCCAGTTCCATATAGATCGGCGTACTGGCCGGGTACACACTGAGCGTAAAGGCACCCGCCCCAATGCTCTTGCCCTTCAGAATGTCAGCCGCCGCACAGATGTTCTCAAAACCGCCGCCCGCACAGCCGGCAATGATCCCCTGCTCCACATAAAGCTTGCCATCGATCACCTTGTCACGAAGGGTATAAGGAACCTTGTTATCCAGGCTGACCGCCGCACGCTTCTCGACATCCGCCAGGATATCATCCAAATTCGCCTTCAGCTCATCGATGGTGTAAGTATTGCTCGGATGGAACGGCATGGCGATCATCGGCCTGATCTCACTCAGGTCGATCTCCACACACCCATCATAGTAAGCCGTGTCACCCGGCTTAAGCTCCTTATAATCCTCGCTGCGCCCGTGGATCTCATAGAACTCCTCGATCTTTTCATCCGTCTGCCAGATGGAAGAAAGGCAGGTGGTCTCGGTCGTCATGACATCGACACCGATACGGAAATCAGCGCTGAGCGAAGCAACGCCCGGCCCCACAAACTCCATCACTTTATTCTTGACATACCCATTGCCAAAGACCTTACCGATGATCGCCAGCGCCACATCCTGCGGTCCGACCCCCGGACGCGGAGCCCCTGTGAGATAAATGGCCACGACCTTAGGCATATTGATATCATAAGTCTGCGAAAGAAGCTGCTTAACCAGCTCAGGTCCACCCTCACCGACCGCCATGGTGCCAAGCGCCCCATAACGAGTGTGGCTGTCCGAACCAAGGATCATCTTTCCGCCGCCCGCAAGCATCTCACGCGCAAACTGATGGATGACTGCCTGGTGAGGCGGCACATACACTCCACCATACTTCCTGGCGCAGGTGAGGCCAAACATGTGATCATCCTCGTTGATCGTCCCACCTACCGCACAAAGCGAATTGTGGCAGTTGGTCAGCACATAAGGGATGGGGAATTTTTCCAATCCCGAAGCCCTGGCCGTCTGGATGATGCCCACAAACGTGATATCATGGGAAGTCAGCTTGTCAAACTTGATCTGAAGCTTGTCCATGTTCCCGGAAACATTGTGGTCCTTAAGGATGCCATAAGCGATGGTGTTCTTGGCCGCCTCTTCCCTCGAAACCGGAAGACAGGCCTTCTCCTCCTCCACAACAGAACCGTTAACCAGATAAACTCCGCCGTCATATAATTTCATAATCTACTCCTTGGTTCTTCATTACATTGAGCCGCAAAAAAGCAGGCTCCGTCGTTTCTGTGCTTTTACGCTCTACAGTATAATATAAGAAGAGGAGTGTGTCAAAGCCTACAATGAACCCACGGGAAATGGAACATGGGGACGGTTCCTCGTTCCACCCAACCATACACAGGAATAACCCTTATGTATTTCCGGGTGGAACGAGGAACCGTCCCCATGTTCCATGCAAATCATACTGTCGGTGTAAGCGAACAAAGAATCGAGGCGATGGTATCCGTATTCCCCGAATACGCCCCGCCGATAACCACCATGATATAGTCCTTCGACATCGGGTGGAAGAACATAAGCCCGGTAAGATCCCTCTCCGCGCTCGAATAAGCGACACACGGCATACCGTTCACATCCAGAATATCATCGATGGTATACCCTGCATACCTCAGGATCTCGGCCGCCTCATCAAGCGTTGTGATCCCCTCGCTCGCGGTAAAATCCACCTCGACATAAGCCGGATTGACAGGATTGTTCCCATCATACACCATATAGATCGCCCCGGCATTCCTCTGCGCATCCGAAAGATCATAGATGCTCCAGACAGAAGGAAGGTACAGCCTGAAACCATCCTCAAAACTGACCCAGGTACCCTCGTACCCCGCCACAGACTCGTCAAAATTGATACGCCCCTCCGGCTCATCCTGCCCGTCAGGCGCATTGTCCATCCCCGACCCGACAGAAGAAGAACTCCCGCCTACAGTCCCTTCCGATCCCGGAGCCGGCTCGGGATCGGGTCCCTCGATCACCGGATCATTACCCCCGGGGATCGTCGTCCAGGGCCCCCAGACACTGCGGTCGGCATCGACATGGTTCACATAATCACCATCACCGCCCGCCAGCGGCAGATAACTCCCCGCAACATTGTTCAGGAAATTAGCCCCGATGACATCCCCCGTCTCCGGAACCTCCTTCATACCAAACATCAACGTGCGACTGTTCCACTGCGTAAAAAGACGCGTATCACTGATAGTATAATCCCCCGCAGAATACTCATATCCGATCTGCTCAAAATCCATACCATTCAGCGTGATATGCACCGGCGCCTCCGTCACATCAAGGTCAGAATATACGCCCGCCATATACCCGGTAAACGAATCCGCAAAATTATCCGACACAAAATCATAGGCCCCAATGATCACATAAGGAATAAACCCCTCTTCCCCTGTATAAATATAGACAAAACCATCCTCCTGTTTGATCACCTTGTACTCCGGCACCTCGACCGAAATGCTGATGTCGTCAAGAGCAATGACATCCCCGCCAACCGGCTCATCCATGCCGGGCGCCGCCAGATCATTGCTTAATCCGATGCCCCCATAAATGCTGAGCTCCTCCCCGGCCTCCGCACATACCGTCCCTGCCGCAAGCAGCGCAGCCGTAAAAACCGCTGTGACAAACAAAGCTGTACTCTTTCTCCTCATAACTTCCTCCTTTTCATTGATCACACTTTGTAAAAAGCTCTTTAACCCGCGTCCCCGCAGGCGTTTCCCATCATTCAGCCAAAAATTCCTGACATCCCGAAAAATCCCACTGCCTGCCGGCTCAAAATCCGATTGATCCCCGCCGGCTCAGAATCCCGCCTCCTCGCATATCATATCGATCATGCCCATGTACCGGACATCCATCTGCCGTATCTCCGCCGCAAAAATCAGCGCATGGTGCACCTCCTTAAACCCCGATACCGGCGTCAGCAGATTTGCAGCCTCCTTCCAAAGCCCAAACGCCTCCTCAAGGCTCATCCCCATGCTCACCATCTTCCAGGCCAGGTGCCCTATGAGCGAGCTGTTGGTGTGCACCCCTCCAAAATCATTCTCCATAGAAGGCTCCTCCGCCGGCTCCTGATAAAAATCTCCCCCCACGGTCACCGGCTGCCTCCCCAGCCACGGAAAACTCATGCTCCTGACCGGATCCCCACAGTTCTCCGCCAAAAGCCAGTCCTCATCCTCCGTCTCCCCAAGCATGATCTCACAAAGGTTTCCCATGATATCACTGAGCGCCTCATCCACCGCCCCGGGTTCATTCTCATAAACGTCCCCGGCAAGCGTGTATCCCGTGACCCCGTGCGTAAACTCATGCCCGATCACATCTACACACTCCCCATAATCATTGACAGCACTGAGTCCAAAAAGGCCCCAGCCCGCGCTGACTCCCAGAAAAGCCGCGTTGTCAACCGGGTTCCCCGCCCTGTCACAATAATCATAAAGCAGCAAAAGCGGCATCCCAAATCCATCTATCGACCGCTGTCCATACCCGTCATAAAAATCATAAACTTTAATATAAGTATCATAAGCGATCAGATAATGCTCGGGCCACCCTCCGTTCACCTCCGACTCTATCGGAAGAAGCTCAAAACTGTTCAGATAAGTAAAACAGTCCGACAACAAAATGTGGCGCTCCACATCCGCCAGATACCATGTGCCCGTATCCCGATCCCGCACAACAGGCACGGTGATCTCCCTCACCGTCCCATCATGCAGCGTAACCTCCCCGGTCCAGGTGTCCCCCTCCATACCCTCAAACCAGGCCAGAGCAAGCTGCTCCTGCACATTATCCCCCGGCACAAGCTCCTCCGGCGAAGCAACAGCCATATAAGCAAGGTAGCTGCCCTGATAAGAAACCAAATGCTCCAGATAATTTCGCCCCTCAGGGATCCCCGCCTCCTTAGGATAATCCGTAAAAACCGCCCAGGCATGGTAGGCAACCCCATCAATGGTGACCGAAGTCTGACGCACCGAATCCGAATAAAACTTAAGGTCATACTGCGGATACCTTCTCCTTACCACATCCTCCGCCTGCAAAGCAGTGATCGAACTCTCCTCCTTAGGCGCGATCCCCACATTCGGCTGAAAAGAACTGACAACTCCCGCCGTGTACCCCTCCGGATCCACAACGATCCTGAGCGTGGCATTCTGGAGCGTCAGGTCCCCATACCTCTGCTTGTAAGTATAAAAAGTATAGCCAAATCTGTTGGCCTCCTTATACACACAGAAGAACTCCGACCCCTTCGAAAGCCCCAAAAGAGCCGCGATCCCCTGAATCGACCTGACTCCGTCTTCCTCGTTCTCCACCTTCTCATCAAAATACTTCCCCCTGAGAAAAGTGAGAAATCCCTCCTCCGAGAAGAGCATCGTCACATCCCCGCCATTCATCCTCTCAATGTCATCCGCCGTGAGCTGCAAAGGAGCCTGCCCTTTCTCATACCCGTCATCCACCCCTCCGCTCAGCTCACTCCCGCCCTGCGTATCTTCCTTCCTCGTCCTCTCCTCCCATCTGTCAAGAATACCCGCCCGGACAATTCCACAGCTCATCATAAAAAAACAAACAAATACCACCGCAAATCGAACCCTGCTCATATCCCTCCCTCCTCGCCCAACCACCAAATCTGCAAATCAGGTGCCGGGCAAACATATTTCAGCAAAACTCAAGATCAACGCTTGCATTATTCAAACTACGCACAATCCTGCTCCTTATATTATGACATATTCCGGCGCGTAATAAAAATGATATCCGGATTTGTCAATGAAAAAAATGCAACCACCCCACTCCCGCCTGCACCCCTCCCCTCTCTCCCTCCGGCTCCTTACACCACAAAAACGTAAATTCTCTCCCTGCGTAAGGACCTGTCCCTTAAAATCCCCTTTATAAAAATATAAATTTCGTGTATGATAATGCTATAAGCCAAGGAATCAGACTTGAATCTCTCACCCCCAAAAGGAGGCCCCATAATGACCTTTCAGGAAACCCTCAACGACCTCATCACCCAAATCGGCTGCACCAACAAAGAACTCGCCTCCGCCGGCTCCCTCGGCTCCGGCACCATCAGCCGCTACCGCAGCGGCGGCCGCGAACCCGGCAGCGAATCCTCCCAGCTGAAGCGCCTCGCCGCCGGCCTCACTGTCCTCGCCGCCGAAAAAGGCCTCCCCTGCAAAAAAGAAGACCTCGAAGACCGCCTCGCCGCCTCCCTCGACGACGCCCTCTCCGTCGACTACAACACCTACCTGGCAAATCTCCACTCCCTCCTCGACTATCTCGGCATAAAAAGCGTGGAACTCGCCAGATACATGCACCACGACCCCTCCCTCATCTCCCGGATACTGACAGGCAAACGCCGCCCCTCCAGCAAAAAACAGTTTTCCAACGACGTAGCCCTCTACGCCGTCAAACGCTTCGGCAAAAACATAGACCTCCCCGCCTTCTGCACCTTCCTCGGCTGCAGTCCCAAAGACGTGCCCGACGACAGGACCCTCGTCGAACAGATCGTAAAATATCTCGGAACAAGCAAAGGCGAACCTTCATCCAACCCCGTAAAAGAATTCCTCCAAAAAATAGACTCCTTCAACCTCGACAACTACATCCGCGTACTCAGCTTTCCCCAGGAAGACCTCCCCTCCTTCGACACCACCCTCGCCCCCACCACCGAATACCGCGGCATAACCCGAATGATGAAAAGCGAAATCGACTTTATCGCAGCCACCCTGACATCCCCTTCCATGGAAGACGTCTTTCTGTACAGCGATATGCCCATATCAGACATGGCAAGACACAAAGACTTCGGCAAAAAATGGATGATGGGAATGGCACTCCTGCTGAAGAAGGGCCTCCACCTGCACATTCTGCACAGCATAAACAGGCCACTGCCCGAAATGATGCTCGGCCTCGAAAGCTACATACCCATGTACATGACCGGCCAGATCTCTCCATATTACCTGAAAACAGCCCAGAACGAACCCTTCCTTCATCTCCTGAAAGTCTCCGGCGCCGCCGCGCTCTCCGGCGAAGCCATTGCAGGACATCAGGCCGAAGGACGCTATATCCTTACCCTCAAAGAACAGGAAATCGAATATTTCCGCGAAGAAGCCAACCTGCTCCTCTCCAAAGCTACTCCACTTATGCAGATCTTTACGGAAAGCCGCGAAAAAGAATTCCACGCCTTTCTGGAAAGTGTCCTCAACTCCCCGGAACGCAGAATGGTCAGCGGAAGCCTTCCCCTGTTCACGATTCCCAAAGAGCTTCTGGCACGCATACTGAAACGCTGCGCAGTCCGAGCCGACCTCACAGACCGCATAATGGCCTTTCACGCATGGGCATCGGGTCACGCAAGAATACTGCTCTCGCAGAAAAAAATGGAGCTCGAAGTGCCCCTCCTCTCACAGCAGCTCTTTGAGAAAGACCCTCTGCATCTGAGCCTGTCCGAAATTTTTGTGAAAGAGACCGTGCCATATACTTACGAGGAATATCAGGAACATATGATCAAACTGAGAAGCATGGCCTCAGCATACGATAACCTGACACTGAAAGAAAACCCGACTCCTACCTTCCGCAATATAACCTTTACCGTCATTCCCGGAAAAGGAGTCCTCGTTTCCAAAGACAATTCGCCCACCATCCACTTTTTGATCCAGCATCCAAAGATGATCGAGGCATTTTCGTCTTTCGCGGCACCATACATTGAAATATAGGGCCGGGCACTCCCGGTTCACACAACCATACATCGTTATTAGGAGGACCCAATGTTCCGCTTATGGGGAAAAATCTGGAAAGATAACCACATGAAAAAGGACGTGATCATCTGCGACGATACGGAAGACACCCGCACGCACAAAGTATTTCACGCCCTTGAAAAGATATGTTCAGAATTTGACCTGGCCCAGCCCATCTGGTTTGAATCCTCGATCAAAGAATTCAAACGCCACAGCAAAGTACGCTTCCGCCGCGACAACTTTATGGAAGACATCGATTTTGACTATCTGGAGATCCAGGTCATAGAAGAAGACTGAGAATTTACCTCGAAATCAGTTTTCCTGCCGCAAAACAGATCAGAAAAGCCGCTACATCCACCGCTACGATCGTAGAACCCACAGGAGTCCCGGCAAGGATCGAGATGAGGATGCCCACAAGCGCACACACGACCGAAAGGATCGCCGAAAACACAGTCACCTTCAAAAAACTGTTAAAGATCCTCATCGCCGAAAGCGCAGGAAAGATCACCAGCGCCGAGATGAGCAGCGACCCCACCAGGTTCATCGCCAGCACGATCACCACCGCCGTCACAATAGCGATCAGCAGATTATATCGATCGGAAGGTGTACCCGTTGCCGTCGTAAAATTCTCGTCAAACGTCACCGCAAAAATCTTGTTGTAGAAAAACACAAAGATCACAACGACCGCGATGGACAAAATAACGGACACCTTCACCTCGTACGAAGTCAGGGTGAGTATGGATGTAGAACCGAATAACGTACTGCACACATCCCCGGACAGATTCGAAGAAGTGGAAAACAGGTTCATCAGCAGATAGCCGAACGCCAGCGCTCCCACCGAGATCATCGCGATGGCAGCATCGCCCTTGATCTTTGTGTTCTGTCCGGTACGAAGCAGCAGCACCGCGCTCACCACGGTGATCGGAAGCACGATCAGCATCTCATCGGTAAGATTCACTACCGCCGCGATCGCCATGGCCCCGAACGCCACGTGGGAAAGCCCGTCACCGATAAAGGAAAACCGCTTGAGCACGAGGCTCACGCCAAGCAGCGACGAACAAAGCGCGATCAGCACACCCACGATCAGGGCATAGCGGACAAACGGATATTCCAGATACATCGCAATTTTTTCGATCATTTCTGTCCCACCTGCCCTTCTTCAAGCAGCGTTCTTCCTGCCCTGCTCTTTAAAAACTCAGCCTTCGTGCCGAAAAACACCTCGGACCCGATATGCAGGATATGGCTTGCATAGTGAAGCGCCGCGGTCAGATCGTGCGAGATCATGATAATCGATACACCGTCCTTGTTCAGCTTCTCGATCAGCTCGTACATATCGATCGTGGCCCTGGGATCAAGCCCGGAGACAGGCTCGTCCAGAAGCAGTATCCTGCGGGCTGCGCAGAGCGCTCTGGCCAGCAGCACTCTCTGCTGCTGCCCGCCCGAAAGCTCACGGTAACACCGGTTTTTGAGCGCCGTGATACCCATACGCTCCATGTTTTCATCGGCCATCCGCTTTTCTTCTTTATTATAAAATGGTCTGAGACCGCTGTGGCTCAGGCACCCCGACAGTACGATTTCCCGTACAGAAGCCGGAAAATCCCTCTGCACCAGCGTCTGCTGAGGCAGATACCCCAGCTCATTTCTCTTCAGCCCGTCGCCCGTGGTGATGCTGCCCGAAATCGGCTCCTGAAGACCCAGAAGCGTCTTCATCAAAGTCGTCTTGCCCGAACCGTTCTCACCCACGATGCAAAGATAATCCCCCTCATTCACCGTAAAATTGAGGTTCTCCACGATCGCGTTAGAATCATATCCAAGCGACAGGTTTTTTGCTTCAAGTAATGCCAAATCAGTCTTCCTCCTGTCTGCTCTCTTCAGATGTACTCCCTCCGCTGCACTTTTCGCACAGACCGTAAAGGACCGTGCGCATCGGGTTGAGCGTCACATGGTGATGTTCTTCCAGATGTCCCTTCAGCCCCGACAGCTCATCACAGTGCAGGTGGATCAGACATCCGCATTTTTCACATTTAAAATGGAAACACGCCTCACACTCAGAATCGAGCGCCTCCCCCACATATTCAAAGCAGGCCGGGCTTGTTCCGTCGATGATATATTTTTTTACCAGTCCCTCGTCCACCAGGCACTCAAGTCTTCGATACACTGTGGACTGCCCTATGGGGATGCCCTCCCTCTTGAAGTAGTCACATGCATCCGCCGCGGTGATATGCACACCCGAGACAGATTTTAAATAAGAAAGAAGGATATCCCTCTGTCTGGTCTTATATTTAGGTTTAGAATTCATCACTTCGCCTCCTGTAATCTGAGAACAGTTCTCAAATTATCACAGTGATCCGCAAATGTCAAGGGGAAACACACGGGGACGGTCCTTTTGTGTTCGAAATTTACGGATGCGTGAATTGTACAATATCCGCGAACACAAAAGGACCGTCCCCGTGTGTTTCCCGTCCCCGTGTATTTTCACAAAATCATTGAACCATGCCCGCAAATCATGTAAAATATGAATGGACAATCGCTTGAAAAAATTGCTCGAAAGGAGAGACGCATCGTGGAAATGCTCAAAGAATTCTTTACGCTCAACGACGGATCCACTATTCCAAAGATCGGTTTCGGCACCTATCACGAACAGTTCGGAAACAACCTGGATCCCATCCGCACAGCGATCAAAGTCGGTTATCGATTTTTTGATACCGCATCTCTGTACGAGACAGAAAAATATCTTGGACAAGCCGTAAAAGAAAGCGGAATCCCCCGCGAAGAGTTCATTATCGAAACCAAAGTCTGGTACGACGAGATGGGCTACGAAGGAACCAAAGCCGCTCTCGACAGATCGCTCCGCCGCCTCGGCATGGACTATGTGGACATCTATCTGATCCACTGGCCCCGCGTGACGGGCGCACCCGATGAAAACTGGAAGGAGCGGGATCTCGAAACCTGGCGTGCCATGGAAGAACTGGTACAGGCGGGAAAGGTACGCCGTCTCGGCCTCAGCAACTTCCTTCCGCATCATCTTAAAAATATCCTGGACAACTGCACCATAAAGCCGGTGGTTGACCAGCTCGAGCTTCATCCCGGATACAGCCAGGAAGCCGCCGTCGCATACTGCAAAGCTAACGATGTCGTCCCCATGGCCTGGAGCCCCCTGGGAAGAGGCCGCGAGAACGCGACGATCGGAAATGCGGTGCTTGTGCGTCTCGCCGAAAAATATGGAAAGAGCATACAGCAGATCAACCTGAAGTTTTTGCTTCAGAAAGGCATCATTGTGATCCCGAAGGCCACTTCGGAAGCACACATCAGGGCCAACCTGGAACTGACAGACTTTGCACTTACGGAAGAAGAGATCTCCATGCTCTCCTGCATGCCGCAGACCGCATGGCTCGGCGAGCACCCCGACTTTTACATTCCGGATAAACAGACCAACCCAGACAACATTTAATCATATGGAGGTAACTTTTTCATGAAAGACGAAACCAAATGCCTGCATGCAGGCTACAAACCCGAAAACGCCGGCCCGCGTGTGGTACCGATCGTACAGAGCATTACCTACGCATATGACTCCGCTGAAGAAATCGCAAAAGTGTTTGACGACCCGACTCTCTCGCTCGTCTACTCGCGCTTTGGCAATCCCACAGTCATGGCCGTCGAAGAAAAGATCGCAGAGCTGGAAGGCGGAGTTGCCGCCATGTGTACCTCATCGGGACAGGCAGCGACACTTCTGTCCATCCTTAACATCTGCGGTGCAGGCGATCACATCGTCAGCCTCAGCGCAATCTACGGCGGAACGCTCAACCTGTTCTCCGTAACGCTGAAGCGTCTGGGGATAGAAACCACTTTCATCAATCCGGAGATGACCGACGACGAGATCGACGCGGTCTTCACAGACAGGACACGTCTGGTCTTTGGTGAGACCATCGCCAACCCGGCCATGGATGTCCTCGATATCGAGAGGTTTGCCGCGATCGCTCATCGCCACGGCGTGCCGCTCATCGTCGACAATACCTTCGCGACGCCTATCTTCTGCAAACCGCTCAGCTATGGCGCCGATATCATCGTTCATTCGACTTCCAAATATATGGATGGCCATGCCGTGCAGATCGGCGGCGTCATCATCGATGGCGGTAAGTTCGACTGGAACAACGGAAAATATCCCGAGCTCACCGAGCCGGACGAATCATACCACGGCATCTCCTACACCGAGAC